>DSEL01000163.1 GCA_011056645.1 Candidatus Atribacteria bacterium | reverse complement strand
TATCAAATAGATAGTAAAATGCTTTAATAGGTAATGAGTAAACGGGTAATAAGTTTTGGATTATGTATTATAGATTGGAAAAATAGGGGGAAGGTAGAGGGTCGGATAACCCGACCCTCTACCTTATTCTAATGCAATACACATTATTCTTACTTTTTCTCTCTTAAAAAAGTGGGTATATCCAAATCATTATAACTTATATTATCTTTATCGATATCAATTTCCTCAAGCTTGGGTTTTTCAGTAATTTTTTCCAAGGTATCAAAGCCGGTAGCTATTACTGTTACTTTTACCTCATCGTTTAACCCTTTATCAATGACTGCGCCAAAGATAATATTTGCTTCTGGGTTGGCTGCCTTGGAAATTACTTCAGCAGCTCTATTCACTTCATGTAAAGTTAAACTTGAACTCCCACTAATGTTAAACAATAATCCCTTGGCTCCATCGATTTTTGTATTTAAAATTGGACTATTTACCGCTTTTTTAGCTGCTTCTACAGCTCGATTTTCACCGCTTGCTCTACCGAGTCCCATTATCGCTGTACCGGCGTTTTCTATAATCATCTTCACATCTGCAAAATCTACATTTATTAAACCTGGTTCAACTACAATTTCGGTAATTCCCTGTATACCATGTAACAGTACCTCATCAGCAATTTTAAAAGCATCTAGTACAGAAGTGTTTTCCTCAACAATCTGAAGTAATCTATCGTTTGGTATTACAATTAAAGTATCTACACAATCTCTTAACAGCTTTATTCCTTCCTCTGCTTGTCTCATCCTTTTATGACCTTCAAAAGAAAAAGGCTTGGTCACTACACCTACTGTTAAGGCACCCAGATCTTTGGATATCCGGGCAACAATAGGTGCACCGCCGGTTCCTGTCCCGCCACCCATTCCAGCGGTAATAAATACCATATCTGCTCCTTTTAAGGCTTTGGCAATCCTGTCTTTGTCTTCTTCTGCGGCTTTTCTGCCAATTTCAGGATCCGAACCGCTCCCCAAACCCTTGGTTATTCTACTGCCCACTTGTATTTTTTGTTCGGCATTAGAAAAAGCTAATACTTGAGCATCGGTATTAGCGGAAATATAATTAACGCCTTGTAATTTTGCATCGATCATTCTATTGACCGCATTCCCTCCACCGCCTCCTATACCGATTACTTTTATATCAATAAATTCTCCTACTTTATTGTTAAGGTTAAACAATTTATAACCTCCCTCTGCAAATAATGGAATATTTGCCTATTTAAAGGCAAGAAAAAAATTAAAAGAAATCTCTCAGCCAGCTGATGATTTTGGTAAAAATATTCTTTACCTTTATTTTTCTTTTGGTTGATTGAAATGGTCTTCCGATAGAATATTTTTCGGTAGCAAAACTTAACAATCCAATAGCCTCAGAGTACGATGGATCATTGATCATATCTGCCAATTCCCCTTCGTAATGGGGTCTGCCCAATCGAGAAGGTAAATTTAAAACCTGCTCCGCAACCTCCGAGATACCTGGCAGTCGAGAGCTTCCCCCAGTAATAACTATCCCTCCGGGAATCATATTATAATACCCTGATTTTCTTACTTCATTTCCCACTAAACTAAATATTTCACTTACCCGGGGTTCAATTATTTCTACCAAGTACTTTTGGGATACGCTATGGTCATCGTTTCCATTGATACTGGGAATATCTATTGATTTTTCAGCAGAAACATTATTTTTTATCGCGCTCCCATAATTAATCTTTATCTTTTCAGCTTCTTCTATAGAAGTCCTTAACCCTACTGCTAAATCATTGGTGATCTGAATACCTCCTACGGGCAGAACTGATGAATAAGCTAAACCTCCTTCTACAAAAATGGCTATTTCTGTAGTCCCCGCACCAATATCAATTAGTAAAACTCCTAAATCTTTCTCCGCATTACTTAATACTGCATTACTGGAAGCCAGGGTTCCAAAAATTATTTCCTCGATATCTAATCCAGCTCCTTCCACGCATTTAATCAAATTTTGCACCGCGGTAATTGAGCCGGTTATAATGTGGACCTTACATTCCAATCTTGCTCCTGACATTCCCAGTGGATCTGCTATACCACTTTGGCCATCAACTATAAATTCGCGGCTTAGAGTATGAATTACTTCTTTCTCGGAAGATACTATTCCGGCTTTAGCAGCTTCTATTACCTTCTCAATATCTTTTTCGGTAATTTCCGGGGATTCTCCGGAAATAGCAATAACTCCTTTGCTATTTATAGAGGTTATATGGTTTCCTGCGATAGAAACAAAAGCAGAATTAATACGAGTTCCTGCCATACGTTCAGCGCTTTCAATAGATTCCTTTGCTGATTGAATGGCCTGTTCCAAATCGATAATTATTCCTTTTCTTATCCCCAGGGAGGGAGCAGTTCCAATAGCAATAATTTCTATCTGATCATCCTCACCTAATTCACCTACGACTGTACATACTTTTCCGGAACCTATATCCAGACCAACTACAATTTCATCTATTCCCATATTTATAACCTCCTGCATGCTTTAAAATATCATACACCACCGAGAAATTAAAGTAAACAGACTAAACTTTTTTCATTTTACCATATCATTTTTTTAACTTTATTAGCAAACTATCCTTAAAGCGAATATCTATATACTCTATTAATAATTTTTCTCTTTCGATTTTTTCCAAAGCTTCTCTTATTAAATTCTCCTTACTGATAATTACTTCTGCTGTATTTACTCTTAGTTTTAATGTTTCATCCTTATCGCAAATCATAAAATCATCTGGGGATAATATTTCTACCCGGCAAAACTTCTTGGGCAATATCACTTCAGTTAAATTAATACTTTCTAATGCCGTCCTAAACTCAGGTTTATCTATTATTTCTCCAATATCTATTTTATCGATCTCTAATCCGGATATCAAAGGAAGGGTAAGCGCCTCCCCAGATTCACTGGTTTTGGATAAAACTATTCCTTCCTTGGCACATAGAAAATATTCTTCACCTAAACGGACACTTACTGCTGCTTCTCTTTCAGTCAAACAAATAATGATTTTATTGGGTATTACTCGTTTGATCTCTACTTCTTTTATCCGAGGTTCCTGTTTTAAAGAATTTATAGATTTTTTAAGGTCTAATTTAAAGATGTTTTCGCCCAAATTTATCCCGGATCTAAATAATATTTCTTCTTCGCTTAGATAATTATTCCCCTGGATAATAATTTCTTTGATACTACAAAAATTAGAACTGAAGATAAAATTAAATAAATTCCAAGCTAAAAAACCTATAACTAAATAAAAAGTTAATATCTTAATTACTCTTGTTGATAAAGGTTGATCCTTTTGCTCTTCTTCCGCCTTCCTTGCTTCCTCCTCTTCTCTCATCCCTTCTTCATTCTCGTCAGTTATTTTCATCTACACGGTCTCCGTATTAACTATATTCAATATAGGAATTCATTCTACTTTTTAGATTTTTTCTTCATATTTTTTCTATCTCTGCCCTACAAGGTAAATACTTTTCGCTGCTAATATTATAACTTCGGGATTCGGAAACCTGACTTCTAATTTTTTTCATGTAATTCACTAAATTGGATACTGGCTCCTCCTGCTAGATAATAATTTAGGGTTCTCCCCAAATTTCTATTTCGCATTCCAATTTTATACCGAAATTTTCCATTACTCTTTTCTCGATCTCTTCAATTAAAAATAAAATATCTCTAGCTGATGCGCCGCCATGATTTACGATAAAATTGGCGTGTCTGTTAGAGACTACTGCTTTGCCCCGGGATAATCCTTTCGCCCCAACCTTCTCTATTAATTCTCCGGCATAATAACCCGATGGATTTTTAAATATGCTGCCGGCACTAAATTTATCCAAGGGTTGTTTGATCTTTCTGGCTTCCACGTTTTTTTTTATCTTGGATTCAATTTCTTTTTTGTTTCCTTTTTCTAAGCACAGAGTTGCCTCAAGAATGATCACCGATCTGCTTTTTAAATCGCATTCACGATAGTTAAAATTTAATTCAGTTCTAGGGATTATTTCTATCTTATTTTTTGGGGTTAAAAAAGTTACATCCTGAACTACATCCGCTATACAATTTCCCTGATAGCTGGCGTTATTGATGATTGCTCCTCCCAGTGTACCAGGGATAGCACAGGTAAATTCTAATCCGCTCAATTCTCTCTGAGAGACTATCGTGCTAAGATACATCAAGGAAACGCCTGCACCTACTTTTACAATTTTATCAGAAAATTCTACTTTTTTAAAATCTTTATTTAAGTTAATTACCAAACCTCTTATTCCTTTATCCAGGATCAATAAATTTGTTCCATTTCCAATAATCCGGTAAGGTTGATTATATTTTTGGAAAAGGGAAAGGACTTTTTTTAAATCTTCGGCATTACCTGGGGTACAAAAAACATCGGCAGGTCCGCCGATCCCAAAGGAGGTATAATTCTTCAATGGTTCATCATATTTTATCAAGCGCTCGATTCCTTGTTTTTTACACTCATCTTTTATAATTTTTATATTTATATTCATCTTTTAAATCAAAATTCCTCTTTTTACTCCAATTGCCTTGCCAATTCATTGCCTACAGTCCAGATATCTCCTGCCCCCATAGTAATAATTATATCTCCGGGTCGAATGATTTCCAATAGATATATTAAAATATCATTCTTGACAGGTAAATATTTTACCTGTCCTTGTTGATTTTTTTCTATTTCCCTAAATATAGTCTCTCCACTAATGCCCGGAATCGGTGATTCATTGGCCGAATAAATATCATTAATGATTACACTATCGGCATCAAAAAATGCCTGACCAAACTTTTTTGCCAAAATCTTAGTTCTGCTGTAGCGGTGGGGTTGAAATACAGCAATTATTCTTCTGTCATGTACACTACTTTTCAAGGCACTTAAAGTTGCTTTAATCTCAGTAGGATGATGAGCATAATCATCAATAATTAATATGTGGTTGTCAGTATTGGCAACAATTTCCATTCTTCTATGTACTCCCTGAAAGGTTTCCAATATCCTGGTAATTTTCCTGAAATTTATTCCTAATTTAAGGGCAACAGCAATGGCCGCCAAGGCATTTAAAATATTGTGATATCCGGCAACTCTTAGATGAAGTTCGCCAATTTTTTCACCCTGCCAGTAAATTTTTGACTTGGAACTAAACATTTTTAGTTCTATATTTTTAGCCATTAAATCCGCTTCGGTAAATATTCCATAAGAAATATATCTTCTTTTATATTGTTTTTCTAACGCTTTTATATTATCGCAATCCTGACACAAGATGATTTGCCCATTATCAGGAACTTTTTCTACAAATTTCCCAAAATCTTTTAGCACATTATCCATATTTTCATAATGATCCAAGTGGTCATCTTCTATATTAGTAACAATAGCTATCTGTGGATTCAATTCTAAAAACGAACCATCACTCTCATCTGCTTCTACCACTATATATTGTCCTTTTCCTAGTTTCGCATTATTTTTAAAATTGTTTAATTCCCCACCAACTACTACAGTAGGGTCTAAACCGCTTTTTTCTAATAATAAACTTATCATGGATGCGGTGGTACTCTTGCCGTGCGTACCGGCAATGGCAATCCCATATTTATTCTCCATCAGTTTTGCCAGCATCTCAGCCCTTTTAATAGTGTTAATCTTTCTATCCCTGGCACCCATTATTTCCGTATTAGACTCGGGAATGGCTGATGAAATTACTATTAGGTCTGCCCCTTCTACATTATCTTTGTTATGACCGGTAAAAATAGTTGCTCCTTTATCAGCTAATCTTTTAGTAATATTTGAAGTTACAATGTCGGAACCACTGACCCTATGACCTAAATCAAGAAGAATTGAAGCCAAGCCGCTCATTCCCGATCCACCGATTCCAATAAAATGTATATGTATTTTTTTCCCCTTCATTAAATATAATCTCACCTCTATTTAGTATTTCGTATTGTGTATTATGTAC
>DSEL01000162.1 GCA_011056645.1 Candidatus Atribacteria bacterium | reverse complement strand
GTGATAGCCGAGGTCAAGGTGGTTTTACCATGGTCAACATGACCGATAGTACCCACATTAATATGGGGTTTAGTTCTAACAAATTTTTCTTTTGCCATTTGATTTTTCCTCCTTAAATATTCTTTAAATTTTTTTATTTTACATTTAGATTAATATATCTTTAGTAATATTATCTGGTACTTTTTCGTAATATAAAAACTGCATAGTGGAAGTTGCTCTACCTTGTGAAATTGATCTTAAACTAGTAGTATAGCCAAACATCTCGACTAAAGGTACATAGGCAGTAATAATTTTTACTTTAGCCTTTGTTTCTATTCCCTCAACTTTCGCTCTTCGTGAACTTATATCACTTATCAAATTACCTAAATATTCTTCCGGGGTGACAATTTCCACTTCCATCATCGGTTCAAGAAGTATTGATTTGGCTTTTTTCATACATTCCTGAAAAGCCATAGAGGCCGCGATCTTAAAAGCAATCTCCGATGAATCCACCGGATGATAAGAACCGTCTAATAAAGTAACTTTTATATTAGTGACCGGGTAATTAGCTAATACTCCACTTAACATAGCTTCTTTTACGCCACTTTCTACTGCGGGGATATATTCTTTAGGTATTGATCCGCCAACTATCCTATTAATAAATTTAAAATTATCTTCTTTGTAAGGTTCAACCTCTAAAGTTACATCTCCAAATTGTCCCCTGCCTCCTGATTGTCTGATAAATTTTCCTCTGGCTTGAGCACTTCTCTCGATTGTTTCTTTATAAGCTACTTGTGGTTTCCCTATATTCCCCTCTATCTTAAATTCTCGAAGTAAACGATCTACAATGATTTCTAAATGAAGTTCCCCCATACCCGAAATGATAGTTTGACCGGTATCAATATTATGCGCCCTTTTAAAAGTCGGATCTTCTTCAGATAATTTATCCAAAGCTAATGCCATCTTATCTTGCTCTGCTTTACTTTTTGGCTCAATTGCAATAGAAATTACCGGTTCAGGGAATTTTATCGATTCCAAAATTATAGGATGGTTTACATCACATAAAGTGTCTCCGGTAGTCGACTTTTTTAAACCGATTATTGCCCCAAGATTTCCAGCAGGTATTTCTGTAACATCCTTCTTGTGGTCAGCATGAATCAATACTAATCTATTTATCCTTTCCTTAAAATCTTTAGTTGAGTTATAGACATAAGAACCAGATTTTAATATACCTGAATAGATTCTCACAAAACTCAATTTTCCTATATAAGGATCAGTCATAATTTTAAAAACCAAAGAAGATAATGGTTCGTTCTCTTCGGCTAATCTATTGATCCCTTTCTCGTTTCGGGGATCTATACCCTTAATAGGCGGAACATCTAACGGAGAAGGCAGATAATCTACTACCGCATTTAAAAGCAACTGGATACCTTTATTTTTTAAGGCTGAACCGCATAGAATCGGAACTACTTCATTTTTAATAGTTAATCTGCGAATTGCAGATTTTATTTCATGAGAGGCAATTTCCTCACCTTCAAGATATTTCTCCATAATTTTATCATCAATTTCAGATAGGATTTCTATCATTTTATGATGATATTGATTAGCCAATTCCTGCATATCTTCTGATATAGTAACCTCTCTATAATTTACCCCTAAATCATCTATGTTATAAGAATAGGCTTTCATTTTTATTAAGTCGATAATTCCTTTAAAATTTTCTTCACTTCCCCAGGGTAATTGAATAATTATGGGGTTAGCTCCCAGCTTTTCTTGAATCACTTTTATGACGTGATAGAAATCTGCACCCGACCTATCCATTTTATTAATAAAGGCCATACGGGGAACACCATATCTTTCTGCCTGGTGCCAGACGGTTTCTGTTTGAGGTTCTACCCCTCCTACTGCACAAAATACTGCAACAGCACCATCGAGTACCCTTAAACAACGTTCAACCTCTATTGTAAAATCTACGTGTCCAGGTGTATCAATTATATTAATACGATGATCTTTCCAATAAAGAGTAGTTGCTGCGGAAGTAATAGTAATACCTCTCTCTTTTTCTTGAGGCATCCAATCCATAGTTGCCGACCCCTCATGCACCTCGCCCATCTTATGTACTTTTCCTGTATAGTAAAGTATCCTCTCGGTAACAGTAGTTTTACCGGCATCAATATGAGCCATTATACCAATATTTCTTATTTTATCTAAAGTTAATTTTGTAGACATAATTTGAAAACCTAATTTTATTTCGTATCTTTTTTAATCGTATACCGCTAAAATTAATTAAAGGAATCCGATTCTCTTTATCCAAATATCTTAAATAGGTAGTTGAAAATCTATATTTAAAACTAACGACTATTGATTATTCACTAATGACTAATCAATTTACCACCTGTAATGAGCAAATGCTTTGTTTGCTTCTGCCATTTTATGAGTATCTTCTTTCTTCTTAACCGCTGCTCCCACGCCATTCGCCGCGTCCGTTAATTCTAAGGATAATTTTTCATGCATCGGTTTGCCGGTTTTTTTCCTGGCAAAATTAATGATCCATCTCATCCCTAAAGTTATTCTCCTATCCGGACTTACTTCCACCGGAACTTGATAACTAGCTCCTCCAACCCTTCTTGATTTGACCTCTAATACTGGTATGACATTCTGCAAGGCTTGATTAAATACTTCCAAGGGTTCCTTTTTTGTCTTCTCGGCAGCTATTTCTAAAGCACTATAAAAAATTGCTTCCGCTTTACTTTTTTTACCGTCATACATTAGTTTATTAATAAAAGTTCCTACATTTTTATCATGATATACAGGATCTGGTGCATTTATTCTTTTTACTGCCCTTCTTCTCCTGGACATTATTTATCACCTCTATCTGTTTAAATTAATATTCAATTAAACGGTTAATTGGCTATCTGGTTATCTGGTGAACTGTATTAATCAATTAATCAATTAGTAAACTAACTAACCACGTAACCAAATACCTAAATAACTTAACATTGTTTACTTACTCGTCTTTTTCTGTTTTTTAGCTCCATATCTTGAACGTCCTTGCTTTCTATTTTCTACTCCGGTAGTATCCATAACTCCCCTTATAATATGATATCTAACCCCTGGTAAGTCTTTTACTCGTCCACCTCTTAAGAGTACAATAGAATGTTCTTGAAGGTTATGTCCTATTCCTGGAATATAGGCTGTAACTTCCATATTATTACTTAATCTTACTCGAGTGACTTTTCTCAGTGCGGAATTAGGTTTCTTGGGAGTTATCGTCCAAACCCTAGTACATACCCCCCTTTTTAAAGGACTATTCTGTAAAGAGGGTGTATCAGATTTTTTAAAGACCTTCTTCCTGCCTTTTCTTACTAACTGATTAATGGTAGGCATATCTCACCTTCCTTTGTCTAAATTTATCAACCTGTTATAAATAAAAATACTTTTATATTCTAACAGCATCATTATTTGATGTCAAGCTAAATTATTATAAAAAACCGTATTACATGTTGCGTATAGTATAATATGGATTACTATTCGCTAAATAACTAAATAAGTTCTCCCTCTTGATCTTTTGTGAGATCTGACAACTTCTCTTTTTTTTCTTCGTCTTCTTCCCCAAATAGATCTATCTTTTTTTCTCTCTGCTCTATTTCTGTTTCTTTAAATATTTCTTTTACTTGTTCTTCTTCCTCATGCAAGTAATCAACTTCTACTTTTCCGTATTGATTTAAACCTGTTCCTGCGGGAATAATATTACCAATAATAACATTTTCCTTTAAACCATAAAGTTTATCTATTTTCCCCTTGATAGAAGCATTAGTTAAAACATGAGTAGTTCTCTGAAATGATGCTGCAGATAGAAAACTTTCAGTAGACAGAGAAGCTTGGGTAATACCTTGGATTATAGGCATTCCCACTGCAACAAATTTCTTCCTTTTTATAAATCCCACATTTTCGATGATTTTAATAGATTCATTTTTATGGTTGGTTCTTACTTTTATTAGATCCAAATGTCGGTTACAAATTTCTGTTGCATCGTCCCTGGTTATCTTTTTCCCTCCGCTGATTATCACTTCATCTGTTTCTGGATCTACAATATCCAAAGCTGTAGTTTTCCCCACTGCATTTTCATAAAGGAATTCTAAAGTTCTACCTTCCAATGAAAAATATCTCCCATCTTCTAATGGTAGCTCGCTTAGTTTATACAATAATATTTTTTTAATTAAATTCTTACTTATGATTTGATCTTTGGCTGCAATAATATTTCCGCTTACTGGATCTTTTATATCTTCGCCAATGGGTCGTCCAATAATTTCATCCTTTATGGATTTGATCAATCCATCTCTTATGGATATCTCCTTAGTATCTTTCCATACCTTTATTTGGTTTACCCTTGTTTTGATAATCTTATCCGCTTCTGAGGAAGTAAGTTGTTTGTTTGCATTCACCAAGACTTGAGAATCTTCTGGATTAGTAATAACTTCGGCCGTAATCCGATCTTTTATCTTTTCGTAAATATCCGGTATAGCACAGCTTATTACTCTCACATCATTATTGGCAATTTCTACTCCCATTTCTTTACTAATGATTTGATTGTATTTCATCTTAGAATTAATTGGATTGTCTATTTCAGTGTTGCCTTCTTGAATATTATCTTTAATCTCACCTACTAAAATATTACCCGTTATTCTATCTATAAAGGAATTTTCTCCTTTTACAATTGTAAATTCTTTTTTATCTTGATCTTCAACTATCAGAGAGGTAAAATCGCTGGCTTCAATTTTAGGTATCATTTTATTAGTAATTACTTCTCCTTCTTTCACTATTACCTCACCCGTTTTAATATTTACCAATGAAAAGATAGCTTTTTTATTTTCTAATAATTCTCTGTTCTTCCTATTTATTTCTTCATTTTTTTCTACGACCTTTTTGTTAGCTTTTTCAAAATCTGATACATATACTAATTCTCCAGATAACAAATCAGAATCACGAGCTGATCTGATATAAATCATATTTAAACGAGCAATTTGACGAATGATTGTCTCGACATGCTTATCGCTGATTTTAACTCCTTGTGATCTATATACCGCTTGTATCTCTTTTAATAAATATTCCTGAACCGCCTTAATTCCCTGAATCTTCAAAATATCGTGTGGATCGATAAATCCGACAGTCAATCTTTCTCCGGCGTCAATTTTTTGTCCTTTTTCTACTATTAATCTTAAATCAATTGGAATATTATAAATCTTTTTCTTTTCTTCAATTATTTCTTTATTTTCTTTTGATGTTTCAGGATTAATTACTACCTGTTTCTTATGATCATCATCGGTAATAATTTCCTCAATTATACCGTTTATTTCACTAATTACCGCTTGTTTTTTTGGTTTTCTCACCTCAAAAAGTTGTTCTACCCGTGGAAGTCCCAAGGTAATATCTTCACCGGTTATTTTTACTCCTCCTGTATGGAAAGTCCTTAAAGTTAATTGCGTCCCTGGTTCTCCAATAGATTGAGCAGCAATAACTCCTACAGCTTCTCCGATATTTACTAATTCGCCGGTAGCCATATCTTTACCATAACATTTAACACATATACCATGTTCTGCTCTGCAGGTTAAAACCGATCTAACTTTAACCTCTTTTATACCTGTTTCCGCAATCTTTTTTGCGGCTTTTTCATCAATTTCTTCCCCTAATTTAACCAGTACTTCACCGGTTTTAGGGTCTATTAGCTCTTCTTGAGTTATCCTCCCTACTAACCTTTCTTCTAAAGTCTCGATTACATTTCCGTCATCTTGAAAAGCTCTAATAATTATTCCGTCAGATGTGCCGCAGTCTTCTTCTCTTATAATGGCATCTTGGGCAACATCAACCAATCTTCTGGTTAAATAACCTGATTTTGAAGTTCTAAGAGCAGTATCTGCCAATCCTTTTCGAGCGCCATGGGTTGAAATAAAATACTCTAACACCGATAAGCCATCTCGAAAATTAGACCTAATGGGAAATTCAATAATTTTTCCCGAAGGGTCAGCCATTAAACCTCTCATGCCAGCTAATTGACCAATCTGCCGTTTACTTCCTCTAGCTCCGGAATCTGCCATAATATATAAAGGATTAAATTTGCTTAAGTTCTTTAAAATAGCATCAACCACATCATTGGAAGCCTTGGTCCAGGAATTAACTATTTTCTGTTCTCTTTCGTCATCCATAATCAGTCCGTAATTATATTGCTCTTGAATTTTATCTACTTCTTTTTCGGCTATTTCCAATATCTCATCCTTCTGAGAAGGTATTTCTAAATCTGCTATACCAATAGAAATCCCGGAAGAAGTGGCAAAACTAAAACCTAATTTTTTAATTTTATCTAAAATATCAACGGTTGTTTCTTTTCCATATTTCCGGTAAACAAAAGATATAATTTTTTCTAAGGATTTTTTAGTTATGGTTAAATTGATAAAATCCATATCATCGGGGAATATTTCGTTAAAAATAATTCTGCCAACTGTGGTACTTTTTAAGGAATTATTTATTTTACATTTAATTTTTGCATGTAAATCAATAAAACCATCCTCATAAATCCTTACTGCTTCATTAAAATTACCAATAATTTTTCCCTCACCTTTTTGTCCGCTTTCCCGCATCGTTAGATAGTAACAACCTAAGATTATATCCTGGCTAGGTAAAGCTACCGGTAATCCATTCGCCGGAGATAGTATATTATTCGAAGATAGCATTAAAACTTCTGCTTCAGCCTGAGCTTCAGGTGAAAGAGGAACATGAACTGCCATCTGATCGCCGTCAAAATCCGCATTGAAAGCTGCACAAACTAAAGGATGAATTTGTATAGCATTTCCTTCCACCAAAACTGGTTTGAAAGCCTGAATACCTAAACGATGTAATGTTGGTGCCCGATTCAGTAAAACAGGACGATCTTCTACGATATCTTTTAATATACTCCAGACCTCAGGTCTCCCCTTTTCAACTATTTTTTTTGCCGTTTTAATGTTATGAGCTAAATCCTGAGCTACTAACTCTCTCATTACATATGGTTTGAATAACTCCAAAGCCATCTTTTTGGGTAATCCGCATTGGTAAAATTTTAAATTAGGGCCGGCAACGATTACCGACCTTCCCGAATAATCGACTCTTTTACCCAAAAGGTTTTGTCTAAATCTACCTTTCTTACCTTTTAACATATCACTTAATGATTTTAAAGGTCTATTCCCAGTGCCAAGTACTGCTCGTCCTCTTCTGCCATTGTCTATTAAAGCGTCAACTGCTTCCTGTAACATTCTCTTTTCGTTTTTAATAATAATTTCCGGAGCTCCTAATTCTAGTAATCTTTTTAATCTGTTGTTTCTGTTTATAACTCTCCTGTATAGATCGTTCAAATCAGAAGTAGCAAAGCGCCCTCCCTCCAATTGCACCATAGGCCTTAAGTCAGGGGGGATGACCGGAATTATTTCTAATACCATCCATTCGGGTTTGCAGTTAGATTTACGAAATGCTTCAACTATCTGCAATCTTTTAATAATCTTTTTCGTTTTTTGACCAGTAGTTTTTTTTAACTCTTCGCGAAGTTCCAGAGTTAATCTATCTAAGGTCAACTCCTTTAATAACTCTTTGATTGCTTCTGCTCCTATTCCAGCTTTAAATTCGGGATCATAATTACTTAGAAGGAGCTTCTCTATTTCTAGAATGATTTCTCCTCTTTGGTAAGAAGTTTTACCGGGATGTATCACTATGTAACAAGACTCTTCAATGTTTTGAGTGGCCAATTTCGATCGCAAGGATATATTTTTTTCTTCCTCTAATCTTTTTAAATTAGTTGCAGATATTAAACCGTCAATCTTAGTAATTCGATATTGATCCTCTCTATTTTCTGTTTTTTCTTCTTTAAAATCTTTTATCTCTTCTTCTATTTCTTCTTTTTCTTTTCCATCTTCAGATTCTTCTTCTTTATTTAGAGGGGACAATAGTTCTTTTTGGTAAAAAATTTTACCAAATATTTTCTGTAGATCCTGATCTTCTTTCTCTGATATTACATTGCCTATTTTAGGAGAAAATATTTTAACTTTATTAATATTATAGACTGCTTCAGCAATAAATTTTTCATTATATTTTTTATGAATACGGTATTCTGCTTCTAAAATAATATCTCCTTTTTCTAAATCTGTCCCACCTTTCTCGATGACTTCAAATAATTGTTCTCTTCTTCGATCTGGAGCATAATATAATATCTTCTCCAAATTACGCGGAGAAATGTCTAAAAGTAGAGATAAAGGACTTGGTATTGCTTTAAAATACCAGACATGAGAAACAGGAG
>DSEL01000161.1 GCA_011056645.1 Candidatus Atribacteria bacterium | reverse complement strand
GGCATAACCGCCTTCCATACCAACACCTTCTTCATTTTTACTTTCATAGGGCTTGTAATTTTTAATAACCAAATCTTCGGGTAAATTTGAAAGCAATTCTTTGGTCTTTTGAGCTAATTCTTCCTGTTTTTCGCACTTTGTAAAACAATCCCTCTGAACCCTTGTTATTATTGAGTCGGATTTTGAAAATGGGTGTCCCGTGATTATTTTCGGGTATGTTTGTGCGAAAAAAGAAAAATAAGTCAGGAAGCACCTCAATACAAATCATTTCAAAAGCTCATGGAAAATATAAGTTAGTTAAAACGATTGGTTGCGCCAGAACATCACAAGAATTGCAGAGATTTAGCTATTTGGCCGATCAGGAAATTGAGCGCTTAAGCAATCAAACCGGTTTATTTGTATCGGAGAATGATACCATAGTAGACATGGTTTTTGCTACATTAGGCAATGCAAGTATAAAAACCATCGGACCTGAGATAGTTTTTGGAAAGATATATGACGCGATCGGATTTAATGAGATAAACGAGGAACTTTTTCGTCACTTAGTTATAGCAAGGCTCAGTTTCCCCTTAAGTAAATTAAAGACTATCGACTATTTATATCGTTATCGAGGCGTATTAATTAATAAGGATAGCGTATATCGGTTTTTAGACAGACTCAATAATAAACTGAAGGAAAAAGTAGAGCAAATAGCCTATGCCCATACATTGAAAATACTGGAAGGCAATATCAGTATTGTATTTTATGATATGACGACTTTATATTTTGAAGCAAGTGATGAAGATGACCTGCGAAAAATAGGCTACAGTAAGGACGGCAAACATCAGCAACCACAAATATTTTTAGGTTTACTTGTCGGATTAGGCGGTTATGCTATCGGTTATGATATTTTTGAAGGCAATATCTACGAAGGTCACACCTTACTACCATTTATAGAAAAGATTACGAGGAAATTTAATTTAAACAAACCGATTATTGTTGCAGATTCAGGTCTGTTAAACAATGAGAATATTGAAGCTTTGGAAAAAGATGGCTATGAATATATAATAGGTTCAAGGATTAAGAATGAGTCAAATAAGATAAAAGAGCAAATACTAAAGAATCGGTTCAAAGATGGTCAAACAGTTAGGATCAAAAAACATGGCAATATTAATATTATAGTGAGCTATTCTGATAAACGAACGGCAAAAGATATGCATAATCGTGAGAGGGGTTTAAAACGCCTTGAAAAACAGATTAATGCGGGTAAATTAACTAAATCAAATATAAATAATAGGGGTTACAATAAATATCTAAAAATGGATGGCGAAATATCAATTAGCATAGATTATAAAAAATTTGAAAATGACAGGGTTTGGGATGGTCTGAAGGGATATATCACGAACAGTAGTCTTAGAAATGAACAAGTAATAGAAAGTTATAAAAATATCTGGTATATCGAGAAGGCGTTCAGGATGTCCAAGACGGATTTACGGATCCGCCCAATTTATCATCGGTTACGCGATAGGATAGAAGCTCACATCAGTATATCTTTCACAGCATATTGTATATATAAAGAACTGGAGAGAGTTTTATATAAAGAGAATTCAACTTTATCCGTTAAAAAAGCAACTGAATTAACACAGAATATGTATCAGATAACCTATATGCTTCCGGAATCAAAACGTACAAAATCAATGTTATTAAAAATGGATGATTTACAAGCGGAATTATATAGAATTATTACTAAAAATTATTAGGGTGTCCCAAAGATCAAAACAGGAAATGGGTCCGACGCTTAACAATATTGAATCTGCTCTTGAATCTGCTGATTATGATCAATTAAGACATGTTGCTCACGGAATGAAAGGCGCATCTTCAAACTTAGGCGCCGATAAAATTTCTGTTTATTTTAAACAATTGGAACAAATGGGTTTGGACAAATCCGTGGACGGCGCTAAAGAGATTTTAGTGAAAATTAAGCAGGCTCACACTGAGCTGCTTGATGTATTAAAAACTATCTAAATTCATTATTTCTTTTTCAAGATTATTCTGTAATATGTCCATGGGTGTTGCCAGAGCAACGGCTGTGATCTTTTTAACGCCCTTATTTTTCAACACCTGAGCACAAGCATTTAATGTACTTCCTGTTGTGATAATGTCATCCACAATTATGATGTGTTTACCTTCCAGCTTCTTTGTACATTCAAACGC
>DSEL01000160.1 GCA_011056645.1 Candidatus Atribacteria bacterium | reverse complement strand
GCCCTTCCTTCCCAACACCAGAAGCTCAATGTTTGGGAGAGCATATTTTTCATTATGCCCTTATACCTCATCAGGGCAATTGGGATGATGCCCGAGTTTCTCAGAAGACAAGTCAGTATAAGACAAAAATATTAACTAAGCAATTAAAGAACCAACCAGGAAATTTTTTAGATAAATATAGTTTTATAGAATTAGAAGGTGGCTATTTAGTGATTAGTGCCCTTAAAAAGCATGAATTCGAAGATAAACTGTTAGTCAGGGTTTATAATCCTACCGATAGAGAGACCACCGGAAAAATCAAGTTTGGATTTAATATTCATAAAGTATTTATAGGTAAGTTGGATGAAAGTTATGAAGAAGAATTGCCCTATAACAATGGAATAGAAATAGAGCTTAAACCAAAAGAAATAAAGACCATTATTTTTGAAGTGTTATTTTCTAAATAAATATTTTAAAAACAAGATGAAGAAATTTACTTTAAATTTTTTTTGACAAGAAAACAATTTTATTATAAAATAAAACAACCTGCAATCGAATGCATAATTATATATAGCCCTATAATTATAAAAATCCACCGAAAATGAATTCTTATTTTTGTCACCATTTTAAATTTTTATTGATGAACTCAGCATGTAACCATTGAATAGCAATAAAGTTGTGCAAACTTAGATAATTAGAAATCAAAAGATGTGAACTTATCAGGATAAACCAAAGAAAAGTATTTTATCCATTTAAATTATTTTATGCAATCGTTCGCATTCAATATTTAACAACCTAAAAGCTCCCTGTACTCATAACTGAAAAATGTCCGTCAAAATACACGGGGACTAATCAAAGGAGGTGAGATTTAAGCGTAAAATTTTCTCTAAATGTTTTTAAGATTTCAAAATATTTTTAGGAGGTAAAAATGGAAATTAATTTAAAAAGTCGTTTAGCATTCTTTATGCTATTTTTATGTTTGGTTGTGTTTCTTTCTGGAATTACTTTTACCGTAGTTGCTCAGGAAATTGACCTGCAGAAAGCCAGCTGGGATGAGATAGTTACTGCTGCCAAGGAGGAAGGGCAGGTAACATTCTATGCCTGGTATTTTCCAGACTATTTTAAAGAAGCAGCTCAGGATTTTGAGAAGCAATACGGTATTAAAGTCAATTTGATTATCGGGGATTCGACAGCTAACTTCAATAAAGCAATATCGGAAAAGGATCGTGCCGTTGGTACAATCGACGTAATGATTGTTGGAGGACAGTGGGTAAAGACTAGTATGGATCTGGGTTTGTTCACCGGACCCATGAAAAACGTGATACCCGATGCAGACAAACTGGCTCCGTCTCTTTGGGAAGTTCAAGAGGGTGTGTTAACTAAGGGATATCTCACTCCCTTCCATAGGAATCAGACCGGTATCCTTTATGATCCGGAACGTGTTTCCAATCCGCCCCAGACTTGGGCAGAACTCGAGGCTTGGATAGATGCCAACCCCAAGAAATTTGGTTTCAATGATCCTTCAAAAGGTGGTTCCGGCCAATCCTTCGTTCACACATTAATCAAAGAAACTACGGGAGGTTTAGATAAATATAAAGGTGACACAGATGTGGTTCCAGAGAAGGTAGCGAATTGGAACCTGGCTTGGAAGTGGGTCAACGATCGTGAAGATAAGCTAACCTTTACTGTATCAAACAATGACTCCATCATCAGGATCAATGACGGAGAAATGGCTATGACCTTTGGTTGGGATGATAATGTCAAAGATATGATGAATAAAGGAAACATCTTTGCCAGAGCCAAAATGTATATTCCTAAAATGGGGGCGGCTGGTGGTGGAGATACCATGGGCTTGCTTAAGAACGCACCGAACAAGGCCGCTGGTGCGCTTTTTATCTATCATATCACCACAAAAGAGCAGCAGCTTAAGAAGTTCGAAATGGTGGGTGCTTATCCTGCAAGAACCGATATTGCTTTAGAAGGAACGCTATTAACCGAAGAAGATAGAGCGAATAATGCAATTGCATGGTTCCCCGCACCTTATAAAAGCTTCATGATTTCTGAATTCGTCAAGAATGTCTTGATGAAATAGAGTACAAGCTATCCAAAACCTGTTGAAAAAAGGAAGGTAAAAGCGAGAAGGTGGAGGCTTAACGGAAATTCAGCCTCCACAAACAAAAGCGCTGTCAGGGGATGAATCATCCCCTGACAGCATAGACTGTTTGGGGTTTGAATGAGAACTTTAAAATGATTTGTGCTTATCATTAAAAGATATTATAGAGATCTATACCACAAGGAAAGACGTACACTTTATTAAATTTTATACGAATGGGGGAGTTTTGTGTCAAAGCTGAGGATTGTAAACTTAACCAAAAGATTCAATGAAGTCCTGGCTGTGGATAATATAAGTTTAGAGGTGGCTGATGGTGAATTTGTCACCCTACTCGGTCCTTCAGGCTGTGGAAAGACAACTACTTTGAGGGCTATTGCAGGATTCTGCAATCCTGACGGGGGTGAGATATTTTTTGGAGACAAGATCATGAACAATATTCCTCCAAATAAACGGAATACCGCTATGTGCTTCCAATCCTATGCTTTATTCCCCCATATGTCCGTCTGGGACAATATAAGCTTCGGATTAAAAATGAAAAAAATTCCTCAAAAGGAACAGAAAAATAAAATCTTAAAAATAATGAAAATGCTGGGAATTGAGAATTTGGAAAAACGCAAACCCGGGCAGCTGTCTGGAGGACAGCAGCAGCGGGTTGCCCTGGCAAGAGCTATTGTAACCGAACCTCAGATTCTTCTTTTTGATGAGCCGCTTTCTAACCTGGATGCCAAGTTGCGTGTTCAAGTAAGAGTAGAGATAAGAGAGATGCAAAAACGGCTGGGAATAACATCTCTATATGTGACTCATGACCAGGATGAGGCTTTGGCGATATCAGACAGGATTGTGGTTATGAATCGAGGTCATATTGAACAATTGGGAGATCCCTATACCATCTATCGAACTCCCGAAACCAGTTTTGTAGCTGGATTTATCGGTCTTGCGAATATCTATGAAGGAACAATAGTTAAAAGGGATAGGAACCGCTATATTGTTGAAGCTCCTTTTGGAAAGATAACTATTACCTCAAAGAACCAGAAACTACCCGAAGCGAGCAAAACTATGAAGTTTGTCTGGCGGCCTGAGGATATGAAGATCTATACCCCAGGAGCACCGAATAGAGTCAAAGGGCAAGTTCTGCAAGCTGTTTTTATGGGAAATATTACCGATATCTTCATGGAAGTTCAAGGAAATAAGATACGTGCCCAGACTGATGAATCCAGGAGATTTGTCACCGGAGATATCATAGAGTTTAGTATTCCCGAGGACGTTTTCAGCATCTTGAGGAGGTAAAAGATGAAGGAAAAGGAGATTTCACCAACAAATATCCTTATGCTTTTTCCGGGCGTGGGATTCATCCTCTTGTTTATCGGGTCATCCATTTTTCTAACCCTCATGCAAAGCTTTGGCCTCTTTAGTATTACCGGAAAATCAGTGTTTACCTTAGAAAATTGGAAAGCAATATTACTAAGTAGAGAGTCCATGGATTCTCTCTTCTTTTCTCTTAAGATGGGTCTTTTAAGTTCAATAGGTACCGTGGTTGTTGCCTTTCCTATAGCTTTGTTTTTTAGAAAGGGCGGAACTGGGAAAGGAATCTTAGGTTCTATTATCAAAGTGCCGCTCTTTATACCCGCTTTAGTGGCTGCTTTTCTTATCCTTAACCTGATTTCCTACCATGGGCTGGTAAATACTTTACTTATGCGTCTTAATATAATCGATGAATCATTACGTATGCTCAATGACAAATTTGGCTGGGGAGTGGTTTTTATTCAGATATGGAAGAATCTACCCTTTGTGCTACTGATTGTGATGGCATCCTTAGCATCGATTAGGGATGATACCATCGATGCGGCGAAAAATCTGGGGGCAGGATACTGGTCCATATTGTTTAGGATGTATATACCCTTAGCAATGCCAGGTATATTAGTTTCTATGATCCTTATGTTTATTAAGGCCTTTGGAGATTTCCCGATATGTAGTGTTGCCGGGCCGATATATCCTTCATCAATGGCAGGACGGATGCACATCATGGCTACCCTATATCAGGAATGGGATCAAGCAGCAGTATTAGGAGTGATCATAATTGTGACTGCTTTCGTAGTCATCTGGGCTTATTCACGATTAGCAGAATTCGTAAAAGGAGAGGCCTAATATGGCTTCAACAGATAGTAGTAAAAACAAAATACCTTTACATATTATTCAGGCACGAAGGATAAGGAATTTTTATTTGCTCCTGATGATCTTTTTTATGATCATCTTGATTTTGTGGGTTGGAATACCTATACTTATGACGGTGATGTGGTCTTTGGTTGACCCCAAGAAACCCTGGTCTTATCCTAATATTTTCCCGCCAAGCTTTTCGCAAGCGCAATGGAAATATGTGTTCGATTATACCAATATCGGACGGGCTTTGCGTACTAGCTATAGTTTGGCACCACTGGCAGTGCTTTCCTCATTAATTTTATCATTACCTACCTCCTATGTATTGGGTAGAAAGAAAATACCTGGGAAGAAGCTTTTTATGTTGGTAGTACTCCTCCCTATTATCATGCCCGGGATGGTAGTAGCTCTTTTTCTTAGCAGAGTATTCACTGCATTTGGATTGAGCCAAACGTTCCTGGGTCTGGTGCTTGCACATACACTTATGAGCATACCCTATATGATTCGAGTGATGACCACCAGTTTTCAGGCAATTCCTCAGGACGTGATAGACGCTGCGGAGAATTTAGGGGCGAATACTTTTGTTAAAATCAGGGATATCTTCTTACCCATGATTCGTCCTGGATTGCTGGCAGGTATGATCTTTGCCTTTACTGTCAGCATCGAAGAATTTAATCTTACTTTTATTATCGGTACACCTACCTTCGAGACCATACCCACCATTCTCTATTCATTCATGGGATACAATTTCATAAGAACCAATGCTTCAGTAGTAGCGCTGCTTATGATGACACCAAATATTATCATGCTTTTTATCGTAGAGCGTTTTCTTAAATCTGACTATTTAGCAGCATCTTTAGGGAAAATGTGATATTAATAATTGAGTAAAAAGAAACAACCATTGTTTTATGAATTTTAAAGGGAATGGTTGAACCAACTCAATCATTTGACAATTTTTTCTGGCTTTTTAAGAACGGGGTTTGTTGGTGGTATTGTTATAAAGTATTATAAAAAAACTTTGACAAGAATAATAGTTTTATTATAAAATAAAGGCAACTGCAATCGAATGCATAATAAATTCTATTTATAAAGCTCCTTACTTTTTGCACCCGTTAGATTTTTAGTTAAATTAATAACTTGCCGAAGAGTTTTAGAAAAACAAAATTACAGGTGCCAGCAAATTTTTCAAGAGAATTAATTAGAGAAATTTTATTTAAATAAATGTCGAAATGCAAACGTTCGCATAAATTCTAAATAAATATGCACCCTGCTTATAAAAAATTGTTGCTTTATTTTACATGGTAAAATGGTAAAGAAAATTTCTTCTACGATGACTTGAAAGAACAGATTAATAAAAATAGAAATGTATCTTCTTCTCAACTATTATAATGCAAAAATTATCTTTAGGCGGAATTTAATATCATCTTAAAACAATAAATATCAAATTTTAAAAAATAGAAAAAATTTATAATTAGAATCTGAATATATTACGATCAGTTTTAGAAAAAAAATAAATAGAATAAACTGAAGATATAGTAAAATATATCTTAATTATATAAAGACCCCACTAGAAGAGCATATAGAATGCTTGCTAAGCTGTACAAGAGAGGGAAAAAAGTAGAAAGGAGGTTATAAAAATAATTATTTGAGAAGAATTGTTGAGATTAAATTTCTTGTATCTAAAAATTAGGAGGTAATTTTAAAGTGAAAAGGTATTTAATAAGTACAATGATATTGGTAGTAATTTTGGGTATGTTTTTATCAACATTGGCACTTGCAGCTGGCGGACCATTGGTTTTGGCTACGAATAATGCCCCAGAAGGCAAATCAATGGCTAAGGCGCTTGAAGAATTTGGAAAACTTAAAAATATAGAAGTAGAAGTTGTTGAGGCTCCTTATGCAAATCTATTTGAAAAGGAACTTATTGACCTTTCAAGTGGAACAGGACTTTACGATATCATTCTTTTAGACGATCCTTGGTTTACTCAATTCGCAGAGAATGATTGGCTTACAGAATTAACTTCTTATTTTCTTGAAAAGAAAGAAGCGGGACTTTCTGCAGACTTTATTGATAAATCCCAAGCAATTTGTAGATATCCTTATGCAGAAGGATTGTTGTATGCTGTTCCTGCAGTAGGTAATGCGCAAATGTTTTTCTATAGAAAAGATTTATTTGAAAAATACAATATGTTTGCAGCCCCTGCAACTTGGGAAGAAGCTTACGAGGTAATGCTAAAAATTAAAGAAAATGAAGATGGTGTTTTTGGATATGTTTTAAGAGGTCAGCAAGGAAATCCAGTAGTGGCCCAGTTTATGCCAATATTTTGGAGTTTTAATGGCAAAATGTTCAATGAGGATAAGACGGAAGTTTGGATTGATACACCCGAAGCTCTTAATGCGTTAAACTTTTTTATAAAACTTAAAGAAATTTCTCCTCCTGGTGCAGAAAGTTTTAATGCGCAGCAGCTTGCAACTTATATGCTTCAAGGGAAAGCTGCCTCAACTATTAATTGGCCTGCATTTGTTCCCACCTTTGAAGATCCCAAAGAATCAAAGATTGTGGGTAAGATAGCTTATGCAGCTATCCCTTCTGATGTTGCTGTTGGAGCATCTGAGATAGGACATTGGCTTGCTGCTATTCCTGCAGGTTCTAAGAACAAAGAAATGGCCTTTGAATTTATTCATTGGGCTACTTCAGCTGAAAAACAAAAAGAACTTGCTCTTAAGTGGGGTAATCCACCAACAAGAAAATCAGTTTTCCAAGATCCCGAATTATTGGCAATGACTGAATTTAGACATTATCCTGTACTACTTCAAGCAATTTCTAACTCAAAACCAAGACCTCGAATTTCAAATTGGAATGAAGTAGAAAATACATTTGGTATCCATCTTTCAAAGGCAGTAGCCGGACAAGTATCGCCAAAAGAAGCTCTTGAAGCAGCCCAGAAAGAAGTAGAAATATTGATGAAAAAAGCAGGTTATATTAAATAATCGCTAACACCTATGCTGGGCAATCTGTAAAGATTGCCCAGTTGTTTTTTTAAACTTATATTGGAGAAAATTATGCAAGTAGGCAATATATCTAAATGGTCTGAGAAAAATCTTAAATATCTGCTTATTATGCCCACTGTATTTCTATTAATAGCATTAACAGTATACCCCTTAATTTATGCTGTTATCGCTAGTTTTCATGTAATTAATATACGTACTGGTGAAAACGTCTTTATAGGTTTTACAAATTTTATAGAAATTTTTAAAGATCAATATTTTTGGAATGCTTTTAAAAATACCATAATTTTTACTGGAGTCGGTGTGACTATTGAATTTACGCTTGGACTAATTCTAGCTTTATTTTTAAGTTCTAAAATTATTGGTCGAAATATTTTTCGAAGTCTTTTATTATCTCCCATGATGCTTCCTCCTATAGTTGTAGCAGTAATATTTAAAATTATTTATATTCCTGAGTTTGGAATTATTAACTGGGTTTTGGGTTTATTTGGTATTAGGGGAATTTTATGGGAAGCAAGTGTGCATACAGCACTGCCTTCATTAATACTCGTTGATATTTGGGAATGGACTCCTTTTATGTTTCTTATATTGTTAGCTGGATTACAATCCTTGCCTCTTGATCCTTACGAAGCAGCCGTAGTAGATGGTGCTTCAGGTTCTCAAATATTTAGATATATTACTTTGCCTCTTCTAAAGCCCGTAATTGTAATAGCTTTGCTTCTTAGAACAATGGATACTTTGAGAATATTCGATCAAATTTTTATAATGACTGGAGGAGGTCCTGCAAACACTACAGAAACTTTAAGTCTTTATATTTATAGACATGGATTTCGTTTTTATAATATAGGTTATGCTACTGCAATGTCATTTTTATTACTTATATTTACAGTAATTATAAGTAATTTTTTTATTAAATTTCTTAAAACTGAAAAGGTTTTTGAATAATGACAAAAAAGATTTTTAAGTATACTTTTATTATTTTAATTACTCTAATTACCATTTTACCAATTTTCTGGCTAATCAGCACCTCTTTTAAAAATCCGGTAGATATATTCGCCATACCACCGATATTCATCCCATTAAAGTCATCCTTTACATTTGACCATTATTTCATTTTATTTGGTGAAATGGGATTTGTGAAATATATTATAAATAGTATCATTGTTTCAACAACAACTACTCTTGTTTCATTAACAATAGGCACTTTAGCGGCTTATTCGCTAGCAAGATTTAAATTACCGCATAACCTAAATGAACATTTATCTTTTTGGGTTCTTTCTACAAGAATGTTTCCACCGATTATAACGATTATACCTTTATTTACTATGATGCAATTTTTTCATCTGGTTAATACAAAGGTTAGTTTAGTGATTGCATATACAGCATTCAATTTACCTTTTGTTGTGTGGATGATGAGAGGATTTTTTATAGAGATTCCTAAAGAATTAGAGGAAGCAGCTATGGTGGATGGATCTACTCGAATGGTAGCTCTGTGGAAGATCATTCTTCCGATAGCAAAATCGGGAATTATTGCCACAGCTATATTTACTCTTATTATGTCTTGGAATGAATTTCTTTTTGCTTTAATTCTAACACAAACCCGAGCATCAGCTACATTGTCAATCGGAGTTGCTTCAAGAGTCACGGAATATGAAATCCTTTGGGGACAGATGAGTGCAGCTGGGGTTATTGCAATTACACCAGTTTTAATCTTTGCCTATTTAGTTCAAAAGTATTTGGTCCGGGGAATGTCCTTTGGAGCTGTTAAAGGGTAAAGGCGTATAATAATAAAAAATTTAAAGAAGAGTTTTTGCTAATATAGGTAAACATAATAAAAAATATTTTAATTTAATTAAAAATTATGAAAAGGGAAATAAGATGCAGTTTTCATTATGTATAGATT
>DSEL01000159.1 GCA_011056645.1 Candidatus Atribacteria bacterium | reverse complement strand
TCTTTCTCCTTTTACATCTTTTATTCGAACTACTTTCACCTTTGACATGTCTTTACCTCCATCTATTTTTAACCTTACCTTATTAAAATTCCACCATTAATATCAAGGGCAATACCGGTAATCCAGTCCGATTTATCGGAAGATAGAAAAACAGCTAACTGAGCAATATCCTCCGGTAAACCATCCTTTTGGATCGCGCGACCAGCATTCCAGCTGGCAAAAACTTCAGCCGGATATTGTCTAGTCTGTTCCGTTAATATGGGACCCGGACAGATTGAATTGACATAAATTCCACTGGGACCAAGTTCCCGTGCTAAAGTCTGAGTTAAACCAATGACTCCTGCTTTGGAAGCAGCATAGTTAACTCCAACTCCCGGTCGGCCTGTTCTGCCGGCTAAAGAGGCAATGTTGACGATCTTACCCCTTTTCTGTTTTTCCATGTAAGGAATGACAGTTTTGCTGCAGATAAATGTACCGTTTAGATTAATATTAATAACCTTATTAAAGTCTTCCACCGACATTTCCTTGATTGTTTTGTGTAAAGAAATTCCGGCATTATTTATCAGAATATCAATCTTACCAAATTTATCAAATACCTGCTCCATAGCATTCTTAATCATGATTTCATCTGTGACATCGGCTTTAATAGCTATAATTTTTTTTCCTGAAGAATCTAATTTCTTGGCGAGATTTTCTACTAAATCATATTGAATATCAAATAAAGCTAAAAGAGCACCTTCTTTAAAAAATTCTTCAGCGATACTTTGTCCCAAGCCTTTACCTGCACCTGTAATAATGGCAACACAATCTTTCAATAGCATTATAAAACTCCTTTCACTTCTTTTTTCAAATATTTTTTAAAATTCATCAATTGGAATTTTAACATCCCATATTCTTTTCATTTTTTCTTGAGATATATCAAATACAGTGTTATTCGGGGGTAAAGGTTCCTCTTTCATAAATTCAGGAAAAGACCAAAATTCTTCAGAGACACCTGCTTTTCTATTAAACTCTCTTTCTGTTTGTAATACATCTTCGGCAATTTTTTTGATATCTTTTAATTCCAATTCCCATCCATATCTACCTTTTAAAAGAGATATATAAAATTCAGGGTGCTTTACAAATGGAGGTCTTACAAATAAACAAAGCCCAAGTGTATCTAAAAGTGCTACTCGTAATTGTAATTTCATTGAATCTTCTATTTGCCCCGTACCACTTAAGGGATTAATTTTCCCAGCAGATCCAAAAGTATTTCCGGCTGTATGATCTGCTCCCATTGGTGAGGTAAAGTAAGTTACGCCATTACCTTTTAAAGCTCTTGGGTCATAAGCAGGTATGGCTTGCCCTTTTATCGCGGGAATTCTTCTTACTCCAAAAACTTGACCGGTCAGACTTACTCCGTTTCCTATAATACGGCCAAGATAAGAGCCTTTTCCGATCTGACGTATCACATCCTTTGCTGCTTCGGCATCTCCAAATTCAATCTCTCCTGCTTCCATTAAAACACCTAAAGCGGCTCCTGTTTCTATTGCATCTACACCAACTTGATTACATAAATTATTCATTTCCGCTATATCATCCAGGTCACCGATACCACAATTTGGACCTAAAAGAACTATATTCTCATATTGGATTGAAGATACAATCTTTCTCCCTTTTACATCTGGAAACACATTACAGCACTTTATGGCACATCCAGTGACACAAAAATGACCAGCACGACCTTCACCATCACGTTTTAAAATAACCTCTCTTACTCTCTCGCCGTTAATATTTTGAATGTCTTCAAAATTTCCAGAAGAAAAATTTCTGGTAGGTAATAAGCCAAGCTCATTGGCCATTTGCGTAATAGCGGGGGTTCCATACATATGTCTATTCTCAGTTTTGGGGTCTTTCTTTAAAAACTGGATTATTTCTTTTCCCGTCTTTTTTAACAAGCCTGAATCAAAATACTCAGGTTTTTCAGTCTTGGTATCATCAATAATAATAGCCTTTAATCCTTTAGAGCCCATCAATGCCCCAAGGCCACCTCTAGCAGCATATCTAAGTTGAATATCTTTGTCATCGGTAACCGCAATCCCTGAACCATAAAGCTTCATCTCCCCCGCTGGTCCGATACTGATAATACCAACGCTTGATCCAAATTTTTTTCTGATGATCTTAATGGTATCTCCGACAGTTTTATGCTTTAGTTCAGGTATATTAATGATCTCAGCTTTGTTAGAAGATAGAAGCAAGCACTGAGTTAAGATCTCCTTTGGGGTATCTTCGATCACTAAAGCCTTGATACCTAAATTGGCGATTTTCTTACCTGCAGACCCTCCGACATTACTCTCTTTAACTCCACCTGTCAAAGGACTCTTGCCTCCAATAGAAAGTTGACCAGTAGTAGTGATTGCTGTATCAGCAATCAGACCTGAGGAAAATATTAATTTATTGTAACGACCCAGTGATTCACAAGTAGGAGGCGCTTCTCTTAAGAGTAACTTGGAGATTAATAAGCGACCACCCCAGTGTTCTTCTTCGGACGTAACTTTGCATTTTTCAATTTTTCCATTTCGCATATTTACTCTCATTATCCATTTCATCGATTATGCCCCTTTTTATTTTATAACCTCAAATTACTGCCTAATTTGACCAAGATATCATTTAACTTATTCATCGTTTGGGAACTAAATTCGATCCCTTCTTTTTGAGCTTTTTCTTCTCTTAGAAATTCTATTTCTCCAGGTAAATAGATTTCTGAGGTATCTTTTGTTTTTTTTAAATTCTTGATAGAACGAATATAATCATCAATTTTAGAATAAAATGTATCTAACTCAATGAAGTGGCTAATATCAATAGCTATGCAAAACACTCCAACACCAGTTGGTCCTTCTAATTTATGAAATGTTTTCACATCCGTTCCATATTTTGATCCTGACAGCATGCCAGTAACAATATCGATAACAATAGCCAGCGCTGAACCTTTAGGACCTGCAATGGGAAGAAGTGTCCCTTTTAATGCCTCATTCGGATCTGTGGTGGGATTACCTTCCTGATCAATTGCCCATCCTAAAGGAATTTGTTCTTTGTTTCGTGAAGCTTTTCTAATTTTTCCACGAGCAACAATACTTGATGACATATCTAAAATAATTGGCCTTTCATTTTTGGCAGGTATGGAAACCGAAAAAGGACTTGTGCCGATAAAAGCTTCAGTACTACCCCATGGTGCCATTGAAGGAGCTGCATTGCAACCAACTGCTCCAATCATCCCTTTTTGAGAGGCTAAATCAGTATAATAACCTAAAAAACTGATATTATTAGTATTTTTCACTAAGGTGGTTGCAACTCCAAATTTTTTTGCTTTTTTAATACTTATTTCCATTGCCTGTCTTGCTACTAATTGTCCTAATCCATTTCCACCATCAATTATTGAAGCTGCGTCATTGTCTTTTACTAAAGAGGTTTTTGTGGGAATTTGTAACATACCGGCTTTGATTCTATCATGCATAGGAATTAATAGATAAGTGCCATGGGTAAAAATTCCCCGCATGTCAGCCTTAACCAAGCAATCAGCAGCTAATGATGCACTATTTTCGTTTTCTCCGTAAAGTTTTAATATTTCCGTTGCAATTTTTTTCAATTCTTTTTCAGTGATCATGACAGCACTATTCCTCTCTTAAATTCAAAGATTCGAAAATTTTATCTAAACGGTTATACTCTACACTACTTATTCCACTCATAAGAGCTTTTGCTTTTACTTCTTCTTTTTGTACCCTTTCTTTAGATTTAGCTAATATTTCGATGCAATCCTGAAGTTTAACACAAACCATTCCATCATCATCGCCCAAAATGAGATCTCCAGGATTAACTGTTGTTCCACCAAAATTTATTGGGTAATTTATAAGTCCCAAAGATGCTTTTACTGTTCCTCGGATAGCTACCCCTCTAGAAAATATGGGAAATCCCATTTCGATAATCTCCTCAGAATCTCTAACACACCCGTCAATTGCTAACCCACCTATTTTTTTTGTTTTAGCTTGAATAGCCATTAAATCGCCCCAATATCCATATTCATACTCATCACCAACTGTTGCTACTATAATATCTCCTTCTTGTGCTTTTTCTAAAGCTTTGTGTAACATTATGTTGTCTCCTGGAGCAGTTTGGACTGTAAAGGCCGGACCGCACAATTTCATCCCTCTAAATATCGGCTTAATTTTAGGGTTTATAAATCCTTTTCTACTCGAAGCTTCATAAACTGTTGCAACAGCAATTGATTTAAACTGTTCAACTAAATCTTTTGGTGGTCTTTTTATTTTAGTTATCACATGTATCATTTAGCACATCTCCTTTGATATAGATTTGAAATTTCATAGGATTATTTACTCTATAATTAGTATCAAATAATAGTAAAGAAATTTTCTATTACCGATGGTAATATCCCTTTTTTATTCTTTCTTCACTATTACGAATGTGTCTTGTTAATTCTAAAACTGCTTTTTGTTTGTTTTTCTGTTTTATATAATTAATGATGCTCTCGTGTTCTTCAATCGCATCAACGTTTCCTTTTTTGCGAATACTATTAAAAGTTTTATAAGAACAAATAAAATATTTATCCATAACATTTTTCATTAGATTTAGTAAAACTGAATTATTGTATATTTCAAAAAATAACATATGATATTTTTTATCATATTTATGAAAACCTTTAATATCTTTTTGTTTTAGAGAAATAATTTCTTTTGCAGTATAATCTGAAAGAGCGGTTAAATGTTCGTCGGTTAAGGAGTCAAAAATTTCTTTAAAAACATGTTTTTCTAAAATTTTACGGACTTCAAATATTTCAATAATACTTTTCATTTCCATTTGGGGAATGAAATAACCTACTCCCGCTAAGCCTTCTAGTAATCCTTCTCGATGCAAACGTTGACATGCTTCTCTTATTGGGGAATATCCTATATTAAATTCTTTAGATATTTTTCTTATGCTAATATGTTGATCGTTAGAAACGCTAACTTTATTCTTAATTAATCTATATGCCTTTTCACTTAGAAATTCTTTCTCTATTTCTCTCACCTCGTTCAAATAATATTTTCTTGTAATAACATAGTTATATCATTGATATATCACTTTTTTATATTTTAACATAAATATAATATCCTTGTCAAAAAGTTATTAGGTAGATTTTTGGTAGGTAGAAAATTTTTAATTTAAAGAGTTTCTCTTAACTTGCTTGCTTTTTGGAATTCTTCTTTCAAACTGCCTGGATCATTTTTGAGTTTTTCTTCTATTGCTTCAAGATAATTTCTAAATTCCTGTATAGAACTTAAAATATTTTCTTTATTGGTTTGACAAATATCCTCCCACATTTTGTAAGGACTAGAAGCTATTCTAGTCATATCTTTAAACCCTCCTCCTATTACTTTAAAATAATGTTGGTCATTTTCTTCTTGAATAAGCTTGCTTATCATGTTGGTGAGAGAAACTGCTAAAATTTGAGGTAAATGACTTATTGCAGCGATAATTTTGTCATGTTCTTGAGGATCTAATATTAATTTTTTTGCACCGATCGTTTTGATCAATAAAAACATTCTCTTCTGCGCAATTAAATTATTTTTATTCGTAGGAGTTAAGATATAGGTTTTATCATTAAAGAGTTGAGAATTAGCTTCCTCTATACTATATTTTTCAGAGCCGGCCATGGGGTGTCCACCAATAAAGAAAACATCTTTAGATAATACTTCAGTAGCTTTTTCTACTACTTGTCTTTTGGTACTGCCTGTATCAGTTACCAGACATCCTCTCTTAAGAAAGGGATTAATTTGGGTCAATAAGTCTAAAATTGTTTTTACTGGAGTGGATAAAATTACTACATCTGCTTTTTTTAATCCTTCTTCGAGATTGATTGCCCCTTCATCAATAGCGCCTCGGGCAAGTGCTCTATCGATTATTCCTGGTTTATCTATTCCCATAATTTTGAAATTCGGCTTCTTTTTTTTTAAAGCCAATCCCAATGATCCACCGATTAGGCCTACACCAATAATACTTATCATGTGAATATTAAAGTCACTTTCTTCTTCCATTTTGTTTTCTCCTTTCTATAGAGAATATTTAGGGTTTGATAAATCGAGCTTAGACATTTGATATAGAGATTATTTTGTCATTAAGGCATTTCAAAATTATAAACTAATATTTTTTATTTATTTTTTTCCTTGTTTGTTCTTTACTAAATCCTTAAGAGCATATATCGCAAGAATATAACTCTGATATCCAAATCCAGCAATCTGTTCCGTGCAAGCAGAAGCTGTAACTGATTTCCTCCGAAAGTCTTCTCGAGAAAATATATCAGAAAGATGAACTTCAATTGTGGGAATCGAACAGTCTCTAAGAGCATCGGCAATCGCATAACTATAATGGGTATAAGCTGCCGGATTAATAATTAAACCATCTACTTGGGAAGAAAAATACTGAATAGAATCAATAATCTCTCCCTCAGAATTTGACTGTTTTATTGTTAGTTCAATATCTTCCTCTTTGGCAAAGGATTCAATTTTATGATTCATTTCTTCTAAGGTTAAATTTCCGTAAATTTTTTGATCCCTTTTTCCCAGCATATTCAAATTTGGTCCATTAATTATTCCTATCTTTAACATAATCTTCACTCCTTTTTTATTTCTTCTATACTTTTCATTACTTCTTCTTTAGTAATATTATCAATTAAACACACTTTCCCTATATCTTTCGGTAAAATAAATGTCATATGGCCTGAATAGTTTTTTTTATCTAAAGTTAGGGTTTCCCAGAACTGTTTGTAGTCTATTTTTTTAATATATTCAAATATTGATTCGTATTTTCCTAGAAATGACAGTATTTTACTAATTTTTTCTTTAAACTCTTCCGAACACATCCCTCTATTCCTAGCTATTTTAGTCTCGATTAGCATACCTAAAGCTACTGCCTCACCATGACTTAAACCTTGATATCCTGATCTTGCTTCCAGGGCATGTCCAATACTATGACCAAAATTAAGTATTTTGCGTAACCCGTTTTCCCAGGGATCTTGCAAAACTATTTCTACTTTTAGAGAAACAGCTTCTTTAACCAGTTTACATAGCAAGTCTTCCCTTTTTTTAAATAGCTGATCAATACTTCTTTCAAACCATTTAAAGAAAGTTGGAGATTTAATAACTGCAATCTTTATAGCCTCTACAATTCCATTTTTTATTTCCTTATCTGATAGGGTCTGCAAAACTTCAGGGTCGGCATAAACTGCCTTTGGTTGATAAAAGCCCCCAATAATATTTTTAGCTAAAGGATGATCAACTGCAACTTTTCCCCCAATACTGCTATCTACCTGAGATAAAAGAGTAGTAGGAATATGTACTAAAGGTAGGCCTCTTATATAGGTAGAAGCTACGAATCCAACTAAATCTCCTATTACTCCTCCTCCCAAAGCAATAAGAGCTGTGGTTCGGTCTACTTTCTTTTTTAATAATTCATCATAGAGATAATTTGCGGTAGATAGAGACTTGTATTTTTCTCCATCAGGTATTTCTATTAAATCATAGTTAAATTGACCCTTTTTCAAAACGGATAATAGTTTAGTTCCATATAGATCATGTACCAAAGGATTAGTAATTACAATAACCTTTTTATTTTTTATTATTCCCGATAAATGATCAGTTAAATTGCTGAGAATCCCTCTTTTTATAATTACTCTATATTCTTTATCTTCTATAATTTTTACTTTTATTTCTTTCACTTATTCACCTTTCCAATTTCAAAAGTGTAACTATTTTATCTACGACTTCCTGAACGCTAAGATTAGAAGTATTAATCTTATAATCGAAACTTTCGTATATTTTCTTTCTCCTTTCTAATAAATGATTTATTTTGTTTAAAAGATTATCTCCTTTTATGAGTGGACGATTATTCTTTTTCTCTAAGCGACTATAAAGAGCCTGTGGGGTAGCATAAAGACAAATTACCTTCCCCTCTTGATTCATTGTTTTAATATTATCCAGATTAAGAAATGTACCTCCACCAGTAGCAATAACTAAATTTTCTTGTAGAGAAAGTTCTCTTACTAATATATTCTCTTGTTCTCGAAAATATTTTTCCCCATATCTATCAAAAATATCCGCGATGCTCGCCCCCTGGCGTTCTTCAATTACCCGGTCCATATCTATAAATTCCATTTCTAATCTTTGAGCTAATTCTTTAGCTGTAACACTCTTGCCGGTTCCCATAAATCCGGTAATAATGATATTTTTTCTCATACCTCTTGGAGTCGCTCCTTATAATTTTCATAATTCTCTTTTATTTCCCCTAAAGAATCACTGCTAAATTTCTCTAAAAAAGCAATCGCTATTTCCCAAGCAGTTACTGCCTCTCCCACTATACTGGCCGCAGGGACAATACAGATATCAGATCTTTGATATAATGCTTTTGTTTCCTTTTTGCTGGAAAAATCAACAGAATAAAGGGGATTAATCAAAGTAGGTATGGGTTTAATATAAGCTCTAATTATAACTTCTTCTCCATTGGTCACTCCGCCCTCAATGCCACCAGCTCGATTAGTCTTTCGGTAATAGCGGCAGAATTTTTTTCTTGTTTCTATCTTAGTAAAAATTTCATCATGAACATCCGAACCTTTTTCCCCTGAAATCTTTATTCCTTCACCGATCTCTACTGCCTTTACTCCTGGAATACTCATAAGAGCTGAAGCTAAATGAGCGTCTAAACGTCTATCCCATTGGACATAACTTCCTAAACCGATTGGAACGCCGGTGGCTACTACCTCAAATACTCCCCCTAAAGTATCTTCTGTTTCCCGAGTACGGTCAATTTCTCTGCACATTCCGGTTGATGCTTTCTCATCTATGCAATATACAGGTGATTTATCAATTTCAGCTCTAATCTTGGGATTAAAAGTAGTAGTCCTCGATGCTTTTATCTGACCTATCTGTAATGTATAACTATAAATATTTAAATTAAATTCTTCCAAAAATTGTTGTGCTATTGAACCTATTGCTACTCTCATAGCCGTCTGTCGAGCACTGGCTCTCTCTAAGACTTTCCTCACATCTTTAAATCCATATTTTATTGCTCCGGCAAAATCTGCATGACCTGGCCGGGGAATGCTTAAAGAAGGAATTTTTTTGTCTTGCCAATTTTCCCAGTCTTTATTTTTTATCAATAGACCAAGGGGGCTTCCTATGGTCTTTCCTTCTACTAATCCCGATAATATTTCAACTCGATCCTTTTCAATCTTCATCCTATTTCCTCTACCATAACCTCCTTGTCGCCTAGCCAGATTAATATTGATCTTTTCTTGGTTTATGCAAAATCCTGCCGGTAAGCCCTCTATTATTCCCAACAAACATTTGCCATGAGATTCTCCCGCATCAAGAAACCTTAGCATGTTAAATTTTCTCCCTTCTTAAATAGTCGTTATCTGTTGGTCGTCAATATTTTGTAAAAATTCAATTTTTCTAATCATTTCTATAACTTCTTTCCCTTCTACTTTAATACCAGTCCAAAGAAAGAAACTTTCTATCCCTTGATAGACCAACATCGGTAAACCGTTCATTATTTTTGCTCCCGCCTGCTCTGCTTGTCTTAAAAAAAGAGTTTTGGTGGGATGATAAATAAGGTCATAAACTAAGAGGTTGGGATGAAATAATTTTTCATTTGGTAAAGGTGTTTTATCAATTTGAGGGGGTATTCCAAAAGAAGTAGTATTAACCAGAAAATGAGCTCTTCTTATTTTATCTTTTATATTTTCTTCTTCTAAGGAAAATGCTCTAATACAGCTCTTGGGAAAAAAGTTAGAAAAATCTTGTTTGATCTTCTTAGCTCTTTCTAAAGTTCGATTGAAGATAGTTATCTCTTCAATTTTTTCCTCTAGAAGGGCGTAAATCACTCCACGGGCAGCTCCTCCCGCTCCTAAAATAATTGCTTTCTTCCCTTTTACTGTAGATTTTCCTTCTTCCTGCAGGCTCTTCTTGAAACCAATTACATCGGTATTGTAACCTGTAAGATTCCCTTTATCATTGACAATTGTATTTATCGCCCCAATCCTTCGAGCTGATTCTTCCACTTTATCTAAAAATTTAATTACTTTCTCTTTATAGGGAAAAGTAACATTTACACCTTTTATATTTAAAGCACTTATCCCTTGGATAGCGTTACCCAAATTGATTTCTGCTACTTGAAAAGGCAGATAACAAAAATTTAAAGAATATCTATCTATTATCTGGTTATGAATAAGTGGGGAAAGACTATTTTCTATATTCTTTCCAACTACGCCTATTATTTCAGTCTTTCCATTTATTTCTTTTTTCATTTGCATTCCCCTCTTAATTTTTGATAGTAATTACTTATACTTTCTTCAATATAACGATTACCAATCAATTAAATCCTGTAAAATTTTTTCGAATCTGGGAAAAGAAATATTTATACATTCTGAATTTCTTATCACAGTTTTACCTTCAGCCAATAGGGCGGCAACTGCTAAGGACATAGCAATTCGGTGATCATTATAACTTTCACAGACTGCTCCCTTCAATCTTGTGGGACCATTTACCATAAAGCCATCTTCTTTTTCATGAATATCGGCTCCCATTTTTTTTAGTTCACTAACGATAGCTTGTATCCGGTCAGACTCTTTTACTCTTAGTTCTCTCGCTCCGCTTACCAATGTTTTTCCATATGCCTGAGTTGCTATTACCGCAATAAGAGGTAATTCATCGATTAAAAAAGGAATACTTTCTTTTTTAATCCCTACACCTTTTAATTTTGAACATTCTACTATTAAATCTGCGCGAGGTTCATTAGATTGTATCTGATAATTTAAGATATCAATCTTTGTCCCCATTTTTTTAAAAATTTCAATGATTCCCGTCCTGGTTGGATTAACCCCTACTTGATTGATTGTAATTTTAGAATTTCTTATTAATCCAGCAGCTGCTAGGAAATAAGCCGCGGAAGAAATATCACCGGGGATAAAAATATCAGTACTCCTTAATTCCTTTCCACCTTTTATTTTAATTTCTGAAGACGAAATCTTTATATCTGCCCGCATAATTTCTAACATCCTTTCGGTGTGATCCCGGGTGGAAAGAGGTTCTCTAATTACTGTTTCCCCACTAGTATAAAGACCAGCCAACAGAAGAGCTGATTTCACCTGAGCACTGGCAACTGGTAAAGTATATTGAAAATGGTTAAGTTTATTTCCCTTAATACTTAAAGGAGCAAAATGACCCTCTTCTCTCCCCCAAATATCTGCACCCATCAAGCGAAGAGGCTGTACTACTCTTTTCATGGGTCTTTTCCTAATTGAATTATCGCCATTTAAAACAGAGTAAAAATTTTGTCCGCTAAGTAATCCGGTTAAAAGACGAATACTCGTTCCTGAGTTCCCCACGTCAAGGATAATTTTTGGTTCTTGTAATCCATATAGTCCTTTTCCCTCAATATGAACAGAATTATTTATATCCAAATCTATTTTCACTCCTAAGGATTGCATACATTCTAAGGTGCTCTGGCAATCTAAGGAATTTAATAAATTGTATACTCGAGTTTCTCCTTGAGCAATAGAACCTAAAATTAGAGAACGGTGAGATATTGATTTATCTCCCGGAACAAATATATTCCCTTTTAATTTGTTTACTTTTTCTAAAACAAGCTCCATTTAATTTTTCATCCTCTCTAAATCTTTTTCAATAGGTGCACTCAATTCTCGACCTACTGCTTGAGCTATAGGTTTAAGTTCTCTCATCAACTGAGCAAAAGTAGCTATTTTTAAGGTCTGAGCTCCATCGCTAAATGAATTTTTGGGGTCAGGATGAACTTCGATAAGCAAGCCATCCACTCCTGCAGCTATAGCAGCTTTAGACATTGCGCTTACCAATCTCCACTTCCCGGTAGCATGGCTGGGATCTACAATTACCGGCAAATGGCTTAACCTCTTTAATGCGGGGATTGCGCTTAAATCCAAAGTGTTGCGGGTATAGTTTTCAAAAGTTCGAATTCCTCGCTCACATAATATCACTTCATAATTCCCTTGAGATAAAATATATTCTGCTGATAATAGTAGCTCCTCTATAGTAGCTGACATTCCTCTTTTTAATAATATTGGTTTTTTAATTTTACCCAATTCTTTTAATAATATAAAATTCTGCATATTACGAGTACCTACTTGAAATATATCGGTATACTTACCTACTAATTCTATCTGGTTAACTGACATCACTTCAGTTACAACTAGTAAACCTGCCTCCTCTCCCGCCTGAGCTAATAACTTCAAACCTTCTTCCTCCAACCCCTGAAAACTATAAGGGGATGTACGAGGTTTAAAGGCTTCTCCCCTTAATATCTTTGCCCCGTCAGCTTTTACTTGTTTTGCTGTCTCAAATATCTGTTTTTTATTTTCAACCACACATGGTCCAGCCATTACTATCACCTCTTTGCTGCCTATAATTACGTCCTTTATTTTTACAATAGTATCAAAACTTTTAAACTCCCTACTTGCCAACTTATAGGGTTTTGCAATGGGAATAATTTCCTCTACACCGTCATAGGCGTAAAGAGGAACTGAATTTAAATTTTCTACATCACCTATTACTCCTAAAACAATCTGTTTTTCTCCCCGAGAGATGTGTACTTCATGTCCCATTTCACGTAGCTTCTGCACTACTTTTTCTATATGAAACTCGCTGGTTTGGCCATTTATCACTATAATCACTTGGAATCACTCTCCTTTAAATTGAGGTTCTTTTTAACTAAATCTTTTCTTAATATTTCTGCTCCCCTTAAATAACAGTGCTTTATTTCTCTCTGGCTTTTTTGGCAATTTACCTGGATTAATATTCGAATACATTTGGGCAAGCTCTCTGGGACTTCGATTTCTTGCATATCAAAAAGGGGAACTTGGTCCCAGCCTAATTCTCGTGCTGCTTGAGCTGGAAAAGCTGCATTTAAATCAGAAGTGGCACTGAAAAACACACTTACTATTTCTTCAATCTTAAAATGATTTTCTCTCTGTAAGGCAATTAGCAATTCTTTGGTGATTGTTATAATTTCTTCTTTAGTATTACTCTTTCCCGTTATAGCACCTCTTATTCCTCTTACTAACATACTCTCACCTCTTTTCTTGTTAGAGGACAGCCCATTGATACGATTTGATATTACTCCGCCTACCATATTAAAGTGTGCAATAACATTTCTCTTGTTTTTCTATTCGATCAATGGAGTTCCTACACTTTTTAAACAACTATTCTTATAAAATAAAAAAGGTCATAGGAATTAAATAACCTATGACCTTTATATAAAAATATATAAAGATATCATAGGCATAAAACCGATGTCTATGCCTATGATATCTTATTGTTTACCTTTTAAGATGCTAAGGCATAAACATCGGTGGAATAATAGTAATAAAAATAATAATTAAAGAAACTTATCAATTTAGCAAGTTTATTATTTATTGCCACCTTACTTACTCCTTAACATTTTTTAAAATATTAGCATAACCTTTCTTTTCTGTCAAATTATTTTACAATGATTTTTAATATTTATTTGGGAGCTGCTGCTTTTCTTAATCTCTCCATTATAGCTAACCCCAAACCCTGTTCTTCTAATCCTTCAGCAATAATAATTTCATATCCTTCTTTATCAAAATTTCTTAAAATAGCAAAGAGATTTGCCGCACATCTCTCTAATTCAGCGCTCTTGCCTATTACCTTAACCTTAAATCCATTATATTCATTTTGATTTTCTCCTTTTGCCATTATCCCTACTTTAAATCCTTTTGCTTTATACTCAGAAGCCAGCTGACGAACTTCTTCTATTTCGCCTTCCTCTTTTTCTTCTACTAAAATTAGTTTTGCTTGAGGAGAATAATGACTGTTTAGCATCCCCGGAGAGCGAAAACCTTCTTCTATCTCCATACTTATTTTTACCTGTTCAATGATTTCTTTTAATTTTTCTATCGATATCCCCCCTGCCCTTAATACCTGGGCAGGTTCAACAGTTATATCTAAAACAGTAGATTCTACCCCTACTTTAGTTTTGCCTCCGTTAATGATCATGTCTATTTTTCCCCCTAAATCATCGGCTACATGTTGAGCATTGGTCGGACTTGTCCTCCCAAAAAGATTAGCGCTGGGAGCAACAATAGGAGTTTTAGCTTCCCTAATTAAACTTAAAGCGATATCGTTCGCCGGTATCCTAATTGCAATGGTATCTAAACCAGCGGTAACAATATCAGCAACCAATTCAGACTTTTTTAGGATTAAGGTTAGAGGACCAGGCCAAAATGTTTTGGCTAATTTTAAGGCAATCGGGGGGACATGCTTGGACAATTTATACAATTCTTTTATATCGGCAATATGAGCAATTAAAGGATCATTAAATGGTCTTCCTTTGGCATGAAATATTTTCGCCACCGCTTTCTCGTTCAGGCCATCCGCTCCTAATCCATAAACTGTTTCAGTAGGAAAAGCTACTAAATTACCTTTTTTTATTTCCTCAGCAGCCTTTTTTATTTTAGTAAAATCTATTCTCTTGGGATCTATTATTAATATTTTAGTTTTCATTAAATAATTTTTAGTATTTTAAACCTTAAAATTCCGATAGGAACTTCAATCTCAACTCTTTCTCCTTCCCGGTGATTTAAAAATGCCTTTCCCAAGGGAGAACTGATCGATATCTTATTATGAGCAAAATCTATTTGATCATCCGTTACAAATGTATATTCAATTTCTTCTCCGGAATCTAAATTTAAAAGCTTTAGGATAGAGCCAATACCAATCTCTCCTGAAGGGGGGTCTTTTTTTACTACTTTTGCCCGGCTTAGCTTCTGCTTTAATCTAACAATGCTTATTTCATTCATACGTTGAGCTTCCAAAGCAAGGTTATATTCTGCATTCTCGGTAATATCTCCGAATTCTAATGCCCGGCTAATATCTTCTTGTATCTCTTTTCTTTTTGCACCTTCTAAGTGCTTTATTTCTTCTCTTAAATTCTCTAATCCTTCTCTACTTAAAAATATTTCGTTATCTTTCACTTTTAGCCTCTTTTACTTTATCAATTTCATTATTTTAATTCTCTTTGGTGAATTAGCTATAGCAACTAAAAAAAGCAGGTAGGTAGTTCCTGCTCAAAATAAATCTATATTTCACCTAAAAAAATGGTGGCGCAAGGGGGAATTGAACCCCCGTTTGCTGATTGAGAGCCAGCTGAATTAACCACTATTCGATTGCGCCGGAACCTATTTACCGATTTGCCAGCTAACCAGATATCCAGTAAAATAACAAAAATGGCTGAGGGAGGTGGGCTCGAACCACCGCTCCCAGATCCAGAGTCTGGTGTCCTACCACTAGACGATCCCTCAACTCTACAATAATCTTTTCTTTTCGTCATTTTATACTAAATCTGATTATTTGAAAAGTCTAATTAATTATTTTTCTTCACCTCTTCTATTTTTTCTATTGCTTCTTTTAAGCGTTTGGCTGTTTTATCTTGACCTAATACTACCATTAATTCAAACAAGCCAGGACCTACTTTTTTTCCGCTAAGAGCAACCCTAGTGGGATGAATTATTTGACCGCCCTTTATTTGTAAAGAAGAGGCAACTTCTCTTACTGCATTTTCAATATTTCCTTCATCCCAACATCTAAGGGTAAAAAGCTTTACCCTTAAGGCTTGTAAAATATCTGATACACCTTCTTTATTTAGTACGCTATCAAAAGCCTGAGGTTCAATATTTATTTTATCCACAAAAAAATAATCCGCATATTCGATAAACTGAGAAAAATTTTTAATTCTTTCCTGCAATAGTTTTAATACTTTTTTTATATAATCATATTTTTCCGAAGAAAGATTTTTTTTACTTTCGATATAATTGGCCTCTTCAAGAAAGGGAATAAGCATATCGGTTAAGGAATCGATTGGTTCCTTCTTTAAATACTCACTATTAAACCAGTTTAATTTTTCTATGTTAAAAACCGCAGCGTGTCTGGAAATTTTTTCCAAACTAAACTCTTTAATTAATTCTTCTTTGGTGAATATCTCCCTTTCGTCACCAGAAGACCAGCCCAAATGAGTAATATAATTCACTACCGCGCCAGGGATATAACCCATTTTTTTATATTCCATAACCGAAGTTGCTCCATGACGCTTACTCAACCTGGTGTGATCTTGCCCCATAATCATAGGAATATGAGCAAATTCTGGTAAATCAAATTCCAATGCTTCATATATTACAATCTGCTTAGGTGTATTAGAAATATGGTCATCTCCTCTCATAATGTGACTAATCCTCATTAAGGCGTCATCAATAACTACTGCATAATTATAAGTAGGAATTCCGTCTGATTTCATAATTACAAAATCACTTAACAACTCACCGTCAAAAGTCACTTTCCCTCTTAATAGGTCATCAAAAACAATTTCTTTGGCGGGAATTTTAAGTCTTATTACCGGTTTCCTACCTTCTGCTTCATATCTCTTCCTTTCCTCTTCACTAAGGTTAAAACAATGCCTATCATACTTAAGAGATTTATTTTCCTTTACCTGTTTTTCTCTGCTTTTAGTCAGCTCTTCTCTAGAACAATAACAAGGATATGCTTTTTTATCTTTTAAAAGTTTTTCCGTATATTCACGATATATGTGTAAGCGTTTCATCTGATAATAGGGACCGTATTCCCCATTTCTTCCAGGACCTTCATCCCAATCTAAACCCAACCATTTCATGCCTTCTAGTATCACATTTACTGCTTCTTCGGTCGACCTTATTTGGTCGGTATCCTCTATACGTAAAATAAAAGTCCCATTATAATGTCTGGCATAAAGCCAATTAAATAAAGCCGTCCGGGCTCCACCAATATGCAGATATCCAGTTGGACTGGGAGCAAACCTTACCCGTATTTTTTTGTTTTCCATTCTTTTTCCACCCTTAATCAGTTTTTAGTGAATGGTTGTTAGAGTATATAGTATTTCACCAAGAATAGGATTTCTATTATTCCCGTTAATTTTGTGGAACATAATATTCTTATTATTAATTATTCTTTTCTACCAATCATCACCACTAAACACGTTATTTTTTATATTAAACAAGATTATTATAATACAAAAGAATTGATAACACAATTGTCAATCAATTAGAAATTGGGACAGGCGAAACGTCAGTCCTATAAATACTTACCCTTCTAATAATCTGACTAGACAAGTTAGGGCTAAAATTCTTATTTAACTAATTTTGAGACCGGGACTATTTCTATACCTACCTTAACTAATTCAGGGAACATCCTCTTTAAAACATAAAAGGTGTTTATACGGCTATGACCGATGGCAATGGCTTCTCCTTTTTTTAAAGCAATCTCTTGAACATTCAACATCTGTCCTTTAATATATTCCATATCGTTCTCATTATCCAAAAATACCGACCTTACCGAAGACTTTATTCCCATCTCTTGTGCTACTATATAGGCAATAGAGTCCTTGGTAGTCATGCTATCTATAAAAAATAAATTATATTCTTTAATTTCTTCCAAAACTGTTTCCATGAGTTTTCTGTTTTCGGTAATCTTTGAGCCCATATGATTATTAACCCCTATAATATAAGGGAAATCTAAAATAGATTTGCGGACAGATTGTCTAATTTCTTCTTCCGACATATAGGACTTAATAGCGCCGGGTCCGGGATTAGCAGTAGTGTTACTAGGCTCCATGGGTAGATGCAAGATAATTTCCTTATTATTTTTCCTACCTTCTTCAGCAATAAAATCAGAATACTGAAGAAAAGGTAAGATAGATAAGGTTACTGGAAATTCCAATTCTATCATTTTCTTGGCTACGTCTGTTTCATATCCTAAATCATCTATTATAAAAGCTACTTTAGGAGAAATGCGTATCTCTTCCTCGGAAGAGGCTAAATCATTAATGATCAAATCTGCATATTGTTCACTATCATAAGTAACATTTTCGACTATCTTTGATTCTAACTCTATTTCATGGATAGGTGGGAGGTCGGCACTAGATATGTTAAGAAGGCCGCTTTCCTCCTCAATAGATTTATGAAATAAATTAGAAATATTAAAGGCAATAATTAAAATAACTATCAATGCAATAATGTTTATCATTTCTCTTTGATTCTTTTTCAAAATAAAATCCTTTTCAATTTGGTTGGTTAGTTATTTGTCTTTTCTTCTTTATCTTTCTAACTAAAACTATTCATTATTCACTTACGACGATCTTAATTCTTCTTCCAATAACTGTATAGCTTTATTCAATTGCATGTCCTGTTCATCATCTTCTACTGGTTCTATTAATATATCCGGTTCAATCCCAATATGATTAATTGAACGCTCACTAGGGGTAAAATATTCAGATGTAGTAATAGCAACTCCCGAGCCATTATACAGATTAAATACTTGTTGTACTACGCCCTTGCCAAATGTTTTTTCTCCCAACAACTTACCTCTTCCGGAATCTTGAATTGCCCCTGCTACAATTTCAGAAGCACTGGCACTTCCCTCGTTAACTAACACGAATAAAGGCCATTCTGGGTATTCGTTCCCCCTTGATTCTATCGTAGCTACTATTCCATCTCTATCTTTGATGTGAACAATCGGTCCTTCTTTTATGAATTTGCTGGTTACCTCTATTGCACTATCTAATAATCCTCCTGGATTATTGCGCAAATCGAGAATAATCCCCTGAATATTACTATCTTCTTTAAATTTATTTAAGGCTTCTCTTAACTCAGGTTCGGTGTTCACATTAAAAGTAGAAATTCGGATATAGGCAAGGTTATCATACTTACCCATCGTTTCCTTTTTTACTGCTGTGACCTCGATTATATCCCGGATTATGGGAATTTCAAAAATTTCTTCTACCTTTTCTCTCTTGATTCCAATAGTTATTTCAGTTCCTTTCTCCCCCCTTAAAATATTCACTGCTTCATCTAACCCCATTCCTTCAGTTGATTTTCCATCAATCTCTATTATTTTGTCTCCTGGTTTTATTCCGGCTCTATCAGCTGGAGTATCTTCAATGGGAGAAATTATAGTTAATTGATCATCTTTTATAGAGATAATTATCCCTAATCCTCCAAAACGACCTAAAAACATATCTTCCTGCTCTCTTTTAAGTGCTTGCGGGTCCATAAAACGAGTATAGGGGTCATCAAGCGTTTTTAGCATCCCTTTTATAGCTCCTTGAATAACCAGATCTAGATCTATGTCTTTCTTTACGTATTCAAACCTGACTAAATTTAAAGCTTCAAAGAAAGGCTCTAAATTGTCAAACAACTTCTCTTCATTGTTTTTACCGTTTGCTCTAACATTATAAAACAGGAATCCGCCAATTATGGAAATTAACACAAAAATCGAAATTAAAGTAACTATTCTTTTTCTTTTAATATTTATCAAAATTTTCACCGTCCAATTTTTAGAATGTTTATGTTTATAACCAGTTCATAGGATCAGTAGGTTTGCCCTCTACCCTGACTTCAAAATGTAGCCTAGTGGAAGAAACTCCGCCACTATCACCGGCTTGAGCTATAGACTGTCCCTTTTTTACTTTATCTCCAATATTTATTAAAATTTTAGAAAGATGAGCATATAGAGTAGTCACTCTTCCTCCATGATCAATAATTATTATCTGTCCATATCCTTTTATATTTCCAGTATAAATTACTTCTCCTGAACCTGCTGCATGAACTACCTGTCCGAGAGGTACGCTGATATCTATTCCGGAATTAAAAGTATCAGTATTATAATCAGTATTTTTTTGTCTTCCGTATTCAGAAATTAATTTGCCCTGGATAGGTAAAGCTAAAATTCCCTTCTTAGGCTGAAGTATTATTGTGGGCACTTCGTTCTGAGAGGTTTTCTTGGAATCCTCTTCTTGCTGTTTATAAATTTTTTCTATTATATTTTTTATATCTTGAGAAGATTGCTCTAGCTCTTTTAAAGATTTTAAATAGGTTTCTTTTTGAGAATCTAACTTGTTAATAATGGACTTTTTAGCTTGAATAGAAAATTCAATATTTTCTTTCTCTTTCTCTACTTCTTGTTTTAACAAATTTAAAATTGCTTCCCTGTTTTCCAGTTTTATTTTATTCTCTTCTATTTTTTTCATCTGCTGTCGAATATCCCGGATTACCTCGGCATCTAAAGACAAAATATTTTTAATATATCTAAAACGAGTAAGAAAATCAGAAAAACTTTCACTGTTAAATAGAATTTCCAGATAACCTGTTAAGCGATGTTTGTATATCTCCCTTAATCTGCTTTCTAATAGCTTGGTCTTTTCTTTTAACTTCTCTTTCTCAATAACCGCTTCTTTTTCGGTCGCTATTATCTCTTTTTGGGCAAATTCCAAATCCTTTTCGATAGTTTGTAATTCTTTTTCTGCATCTTGTAAAAGCTTTTCTATTTTAGGAAGTGTCTCTAGATAACTAATTTCCTTTTTTTGCAAATTATTAATTTCATTTTTAACATTCTTGATCTGTTGTTCTATTTTTTCTAATCTCTGGTTTTCCTCATTTATCTTTTGACTGTAATCTCCATTACTATCACTATAACTTAAAAATATAATCAACAAGGTGAAGATTAAAATTAATATTACCATAAAAAATATTTTCTTTTTTATTAGATCTAATTTCTTTTCATGCATTCAAATATTTCCCTACCGAAAATATACTACCTAAAATTCCTACCAAACTTCCTAATAATACGATCGCTATGCCAATAGGTAATAAATCTATATTATCCACCACTAATGGTAAAAAAGGAATGGCTTGATGCACTATATTTATTGCAAAAGAATAAAAATAATATAAAATTATTATAGAAAAAATGCTTGAGATAAAACCCTGTAAAAAACCTTCAATTATAAAAGGCCACTTAACAAACCAGGGAGTAGCTCCAACCAAGCTCATTATTTCAATTTCATTTCTTCTGGCATACACAGTGATTTTAATGATATTAGATATAATCAAAACTGAAGCAAAAACTAGAAGAATTAATACTAACATTCCCGCTCTTCTAAATATATAAGTAAAGTTTAACAATCTTTCAGCTGTTTCCCGGCCGTACTCAACTTCTTCCACTTTTTCTAACTTGGTTATCTGATTAGCAATTTGCTCGATCATTCTTGGCTCTTCTATTCTTATCTCAAAAGAGGCAGGAAGTGGATTTTTTTCAATAACGCCTAATATGTCCTTTTGCTCTCCTAAATCCTTAGATAAACTTTGGTAAGCTTCTTCTTTAGATACAAAATTTACTTCTTTTATTCCCTTTATAGAATTCAATTTTTCTGTTAAAGTATTTAGCTCTGTATTTGAAATATTATCTTCTAAATAAGTGATAATTTCTAATTGAGATTCTAAATTTTCCAAAAATAGATTTAAATTGGCTGATATTAATACAAAGATGCCCACAATAAGTAAAATAGTAGTAATGCTTAATATTGTTGCTATACTCATTAAAATACTTCTTCTAAAACTAAGTAAAGCTTCTCTAAAATAAAATCTCATATTTTCAAAAATCATTTTAATATATTCCTCGTTGGATGTCTTCTATTATTCGGCCTCGCTCCACCCTTATTATTCGTTTTTTTGCTTTATCTATCATCAGTTTGTCATGTGAAGCCATGATTATAGTAGTTCCCCTAATATTTATATGAAATAAAAGTTTCATAATCTCCCAGGAAGTGTAAGGATCTAAATTACCTGTTGGTTCATCAGTAAGCAATATTAATGGTTCATTGGCAATAGCCCGGGCAATACATAATTTTTGTTGTTCCCCACCGGATAATAAATGTGGCTTTATTTTCTTTTTATGCTCCAGCCCTACTAAATTAAGGACCTTTTTAACTTGTTGTTTTATCTCAAAATTAGTTGCCCCAATTGCTTTCAAACCAAAAGAAATATTCTCGTATACCGTTCTATCATAAAGTAATTTAAAATCTTGAAAGATAATACCTATATTCCGCCTTAAATAAGGTATATAACTGGGTTTAAGCCGGGCTATATTTATACCATCGACAATTACCTGACCTTTGGTAGGTACAATCCCACGATAAATTAATTTTAAAAAAGTACTCTTCCCTGCTCCGGTAGGACCAACCAAAAAAACAAATTCACCCTTTTTTATATGAATATTGATATCACGCAAAGCTTGTATTTTATTGGGATAATTTTTGTATACATGAAACATTCTAATCATATTTATGATACTCTCAAAGGTTAAAGGTTATTGGTTTAAAAACTTGTACATCAATTCATTATTAGCAAGGGCTTGTTCTTCTAAATTGATTACTTTTTTTTGTAAAATATTTTTTATTTTATCATTATTTTCTCTAATATATTTTATATTCTCTTGAATATTTTTAAAAGAGATATCTTTATCTGTCTCTATGAGTAGTTCAGACAAGCCCAACTCATCTACAAAATATTTCACTTTTGGATCGTAGTTAAAAGCTAAAAAAGGAATATTCACCATACTGGAAAATATAATGGAGTGAAGCCTTACTCCAATCATCAAAGATAGTCGAGATAAAATAGAAAGTAGTTCTTCGGGTTCAAGTTTTGCTTTAAGTACTTCAGCTTTGTTTTTCATCAAGGATAATATTTCTTCGCTAATATGCACATCTTCATCATATTTAAAAGGGAAAAAAATAATCTTTGCTTTATAACAGTCAACTAAATAATCGGCAGTTTGGGCGAATATTCTTTTCGGATCTAATCCATTACTTTTATATTTTCTCACCGAAAATCCAATCAAGGGACGATTATGAACTGTATTGATCATTTTCTTAATATAAGGATGATTATTCAGAGTTTGATTAATGTTTTTTTTCTTTAGTAAAAAAACAGGATCAGAATTTACAAAGATCGACGGTTTTAACACTCCCAAATTATTCAATATTTTCTGGGAGGGACTATCTCTTAGAGTTATTAAATCAACTTTGTTTAAAGTCCGCTTTATAAGTTTTTTGTTTACATACTTATTTATTGGACCAATGCCTTGAGCATAAATCATAACCGGTACTTTAGTTATTTTTGCGAGCCATATCAATCCCAAGTAATATAATATGCTCCAGCCTTTTCCGGATGAATCTTGAAGTAACCCGCCTCCTCCGCTAATAAAAAGATTGGTATTTCTTAAATTACAGATAATTTTAATAACATTCAGTCGTTTTATAGCTTTAACCTGACAAGATTGAGAGGTCTGCAAAGGCCTGCAAGAAAGAACTACTATCTTAATTTGGGGTATTTTTTCCTTAAAGGCTCCTACCATAGATTTAAGAATCGCTTCATCCCCGGTATTATTGAAACCATAATAGCCGGAAATCATTATCTTTACCATGGTTTTAGACTTCTTGATCATTAAATATTTTCCCTAAATGTTTTTACTAAGTAATAAAATATTGTAACGGCTACTAGTCCTAACGCTAAACCTAACCATATCCCGTTAAATGTACGCAGCATCGAAAACAAAAAGGGAGTATGAAGATGACAAAAGGTATTAATTAAAGTAACCGGACCTATAACACCGATAATAATTATCGGAATCTTGAATTCTTTTATCTTTAAGAAATTCATACTCATGGCCAATAATAAAGCGGGATAACCGATTAAAAATTCTTTATTTCTGGGTCGAGCAATTAAAGTTTTTTCTAAAAATATTCTTATCTTTTCTTCAATGCCCAACACAGGGAGAAAAGAGAAATTCCCTGATCGAGAGATATAAATTACCAAAAATACCGCAAAGAAAAGTATTATAACTACGTGTTCAATAAGAATAGGCTTCTTCATGTTTTCCAAAATCATTAATTTTCCTTTATTCACCTTTAACCATATGATTGCCAGAACCAAAAGTAGAGGAAGCAAATAAGAAATCTTTATTCCGCTAAACTGCTCTATCCCCAACATAAATTTACTATTGCTTAATAAAGCTGCAATCAACAAAGCGCCAGTTAAGGTAATTAAAATTACCTTGAAAAATCCGCATAAAACTTTTTTTATCATCTTGGTAAAACTAAGATTATTTTTAGAAATATTTTGGATATCTTTTAATCTAAAATTATCATTTTCCAGAAAATATTTTTGGTTACTAATAACTGCCAAAGTAGGAAATATAAGAGCTGCTAGTAATGCCATTAGCTTAATTAACAATATCTTTTGATTGAAAAAGAGGAGCATTAAAGAAAATAAAATTCCTAAAATTAACAGAGAATACTCTTGATAGTTTTTTAGGTTGAAGGTATTTTTTAAAAGAATGATGCCTGCAGAAATAACCCCTAGAATCAACAAAAGAATAAATATTTTTGGTTCTTGGTAATTTGCAGAAAGGATACTAGCTTGTCCTGTCTTAAAGCCACTAGCTTTTAACTCTTCTGTTATGGTTTTAATATAAGCTAAATTTTCTTCAATAAGATTAGAATCAGACTTCATAAAGGGTTTAATATAAAAAATCCTTACCTTTCTTTCTTTTGCTGCCCTAATCCATCTTTCTGTAGCTTTTTGTTTAGAAATAATTTCCATTTCTTCTTTAGTGATACTATGGACTCTAACTGCTAAGCCGCTTGCTTGCTGAGCGATTGTCTCAATCCCTTTTTGATCGGCAAATTCTATTATTCCAAAGGGATAATCTTTTGTTTTTAAAAGTGCTGCAGTATGAATCAAATTTTCTTTTGAAGGGTAACCTAAAACCGTTTCCCCTTCAAAAATTATTCCTGAAATCTTTCCGGTTTTTTCACTTTCGCTAAATTTAAAATCTATATCTTGCTTATTAATTTGAGAGAAATTTTTAAGACGTAAAATGACCTGAAACCCATTATTTTTTATCATTTTAACATCTTCTTCACGAAATCCTAAACCCAATTTAGCAAGTTTATCTTCGCTTCCTTTCACCTTTAAACCTAAATTGGGAAGAAAGCCAATATCTCTTACCAGATCTTCTCCTAATTGCCTTTGTAAATTTTCTTTTAAGCGAAAATAATCATTTTTATCATTGCATATAATATAAGCTTCTCCTGGGGAAGGTTTAAATTTTTCAAAGGGATCGATCGAAGTTAAAAAGAAATTTAATTTATTTAGTTCTTGATTAGAAAAATAGAGTATTTTTCCGGAAATAACGAGACTTTCTAGGGTATCTTCATGAATAGCTATTGAATTAATCCCGGACTTTTTTATTTTGGCTAATAGCTCAATTTCATCGCGACCTTCCTGGTAAGATAATTCTCTTAATTCATTCAGGCTCATGACCATTTCTACCTGTTTAAAATTATTCTCTAAATAGGAGCGATGAAAAACAATAACTCCGGCTACCAACAAAGAAATAATAATAAAAAAAACCATAATCGAATAAGATTTTTTCAACATAATAAAATTTCCTTTTCCCTCATTTAATCTCTGGTAAACTGAAGATATTTTAGCATATTTACAATAAGAAGTAAAAAAATCAATTGCTAAATTTTTAAAGTTAGCAATGGATTAATGCTGCGATTGACCAATTCTCCAATTCTCCAATTGAATTAGTCGTTGGAATATATGGATTAACGCAAAGGATAAAAAGAGGGATAATTTCTTTACATAATGACTTTTTCTATATGCTAAATAACTATGCACTACGCACTAGAATACGAGATGCTATTCACGAGTTGGAGATACTGATTTATACTCAATATCCCCCTTCATCATAATTGTGGTTACCATTTAATATTTCCATTCCCAAACAATATTTTTTAGTTAATTTTTTCATCTTATTATTCCTATATCGGAATCTGCTATTTTTTCTAAGGTTTTATTTTCTCCTATAAGTGTAATTCATTATCATCTTAAACTAATTTTACCCATATAATCAATTTATTAATTCCCATATAAATAACGCAGGCTTTAGCCTGCGTTATAAAAAATCAAATATTGCGACTTAGTTTATACTATTTAATACTATCCACAAACACATGAATTAGCTTTATTGGAGTAAAGTCAACATTACTCCTGCAGCAACTGCAGTTCCAATCACTCCGGCTACATTTGGTCCCATAGCATGCATCAATAAAAAGTTGCTGGGGTTAGCTTCTTGCCCTACTTTCTGGGCGACTCTAGCAGCCATAGGCACAGCAGACACACCTGCAGCTCCAATTAAAGGATTAATATTTCCCCCAGTTATTTTATTCAATAGTTTAGCAAATAATACCCCTCCGGCTGTGCCAAAACCAAAGGCAATTAAACCTAATATTATTATTTTAATTGTATTGAAGGTTAAAAAATATTCGGCTTGCATGGTAGCCCCAACACAGGTAGATAAAAATATAGTAACGATATTGATTAATTCATTTTGAGCAGTTTTAGACAATCTATCCACTACCAAACTTTCCCTAAATAAGTTTCCCAGCATTAACATTCCAATAATGGGAACAGAAGCTGGTAATAAAAGACCAATTAAAACAGTTGATATAATAGGAAAGAGTATCTTCTCTGACCGGGATACCGGTCTTAGTTGCTTCATCACTATTTTTCTTTCTTCTGGTGAAGTTAATAATTTCATAATAGGAGGCTGAATGATAGGAACCAATGACATATAAGAATAAGCTGCTACTGCTACAGCCCCCAATAATTGAGGAGCCATTTTAACTGTAAGATAAATTGCTGTTGGTCCATCTGCCCCTCCGATAATTCCAATTGAAGCTGCTTCCTGAATATTAAATCCTAAAAGCACTGAACCAATTAAAGCTACAAATACCCCTACTTGAGCTGCCGCGCCTAAAAGGAAGGTTATCGGATTAGCCAATAAAGGGCCGAAATCAGTCATTGCTCCAATACCCATAAATATTAAACAGGGATATACTTCATGTTTTATTCCCCATGAAATAAAATATAATAAACCACCCTCTTCCATTATTCCGGTAATGGGTAGATTTACTAATATTGCTCCAAAGCCGATAGGTACAAGAAGTAAAGGCTCACATTTCTTTACTATGGCAAAATACAATAATACTCCACCCACAATTAGCATTATTATATTACCACCAGTAAGTTTAGCAAATCCTGAAAGGGTAAATAAGGAAAGGACTTTCATTAAAAGATCCATTTAAATTCTCCTCTCTATTCTAACCTATAACCATTAAGACATCGCCAGTATCTACCATATCATTTACGGCTACATTTATTTTTTTTATATTTCCGGAAGCATTGGCGATAATTTCATTTTCCATCTTCATAGCCTCTAAGATCAATAAAGTATCTCCGTCTTTTACACTGTCTCCTTCAGATACCTTGAGTTGAAGTACTTTACCAGGCATAGGCGCGGTCACTTCTTCTCCGGCTACCTCTGCAGTTGGCGCTTTAGCGGGAGTTAAATTAGATGAAGCCTTCATTACCTTTTGGCTTACCGGTACTTCTTTTACTTTGTTCACAATCGGTTGAGGAACAGGAATAGTTCCCCCTGATGATTCATTCCCTCCCACCTCTTCTACTTCTACCTCATACACTTTACCGTCTACTTTTACTTGGAATTTTCTCATTTTATTTTATCTACTCCTTTATCTTCAATATTAATATTGATTATTTTTTTCTAACATTATTTCTTGTCTCCCCATAGCTGCCCAGGGATTAATTAAAGAGGTATTATATTTTTTTATACTCAGTACTTTAAATCTACTTTGTGGTTTTTCTAAACATGAAGCCACAGCGGTAGCAATGACCGCTATTAATTTGCCTTCAACTTCTTTTTTTGATTCTATCGAAGTAATACTTGATTGTGATGGAGTAACTGTAACTTCTTTAGGTATTTTTTTTTCTTTTTTAATTCCTACAATTTTTTTTAATAATCCCATTACTAAAGCTAATCCACCAAGAACCATAAAGACTAAAATCATATCTATAACTGCTATTTGTATTGCTCCCTTTATTCCTTCAAACATATCTGCCCTATCCTCCTTCTTTAGTTGTTATATGGTTAGTCAGTTACTTAGTTAGCCGGTTAATAATATCTATTGAAAAATATTTAATAAATAATTTATTATTGACGAATTCTTAAAAACAAGTAACTATTTAACTAGCTAACCAAGTAATAAATTAACTATATGCTAATTTAAACTGGGAAATTGCCATGTTTCTTCGCTGGTCTACTTTCTCTTTTTGTAGATAGCATATCAAAAGTTGTTATCAAGCGAGGTCTGGTCTCTCGTGGGTCAATGACCATATCCACATAACCTCGTTTAGCTGCTTCATAAGGATTAGAAAATTTTAATTGGAATTCATCAATCTTCTCCTGGCGTACTTTTTCAGGATCATCTGCCTTAGCTATTTCTTTTCTAAAGATAATATTTGCTGCTCCTTGAGAACCCATTACCGCAATTTCTGCTGTAGGCCAGGCGATAACTTGATCTGCTCTTAAATCTCTACTACACATAGCCAGATAAGCTCCACCATAGGATTTTCGAACAATTAAGGTTACTTTGGGAACAGTCGCTTCGGAATAAGCATATAGTAACTTTGCTCCATGGCGGATAATCCCTCCATACTCTTGCGCAGTTCCTGGCAAAAATCCCGGAACATCTACCAAGGTTAAAATAGGAATATTAAAAGCATCACAAAACCTAATAAAACGGGCAGCTTTATCAGATGCATCAATATCCAAACAACCTGCTAACACTTTTGGTTGATTAGCTATTATGCCAATAGATTGACCGTTTAACCTGGCAAATCCAGTAAGCATATTAGTTGCAAAATAAGGATGGCACTCAAAAAAATCTCCTCCGTCCACGATATAGTTTATTACCTCTTTCATTTCATAAGGTTTATTAGGATCGGTAGGTACAAGATTTAAAAGAGCTTCTTCCATTCTATTAGGATCATCTTGACATTCAATTGCGGGAGCATTTTCCATATTGTTAGAGGGTAAATAACTAATCAATTTTCTTACCATTTAGTATACTTCTTCTTCATTCTCTGCAGCAAAATGAGCCACTCCACTTTTCCTATTATGAGTCATGGCTCCACCTAATTTCTCAGAGGTGACTACTTCTCCGGTTACAGCTCTAATCACATCTGGACCGGTAATATGCATTATCCCCACATTTTTTACCATAAATACAAAATCCATTATTGCAGGAGAGTAGACTGCTCCTCCGGCTGCTGGTCCCACAATAATAGAAATTTGAGGAATTACCCCGGAAGCAATGGTATTACGATAAAATATTTGACCATAACCGCTCAGGGAATCTACCCCTTCTTGAATGCGAGCTCCACCTGAATCGTTTATTCCGATACATGGCGCTCCCATTTTCATTGCCATGTCCATTACTTTACATATCTTGTTAGCATGCATTTCTCCTAATGAACCACCAATAACGGTAAAATCCTGAGCAAAAACATAAATCAGTCTTTCGTCTATAGTTCCATAACCGGTTATAACTCCCTCACCGGGTGCTTCTACTTTATCCATTCCAAAATTACTACATCGGTGTTCAACTAAAAGATCAAGCTCGACAAAACTATCCTTATCCAAGAGAATTCCGATTCTTTCCCGAGCAGTAAGTTTTCCCTTCTCATGTTGGGCTTTTATCCTTTTCTCTCCCCCACCTGCCTTTACTTTTTCTTCTCTATCCCTTAAATTCTTCATTAACTCATCAATTGATAATTTCATTAATTTATCTTACCACCTTTCTCTGTTCTTTTTAAAAGTTCTCGAGTATTCAGAATCCAAGAGTTAGGAGTCAGAGGTATTTTTAATACATCTTCTGGCTTCTGGATTCTGATTCTCTACATCATTTTTTTATTCACTTCTTTCGCTTAGTTCAATAAGAATACCATTAGTATCTTTAGGATGTAAGAAGGCTATCTTTGCGCCACCTGCTCCGTATCTCGGTTTTTCGTCAATTAATCTAACTCCTTCCTTTTTCAATTTTTCTAGTGTTTTCTCGATGTTATCAACTCTAAAGGCGATATGTTGAATTCCTTCACCTTTCTTCTCAATAAATCTTGCAATGGGACCCTCGGGTGCAGTGGATTCTAACAGCTCTAATTCGCTATCTCCTAAAGGCAAAAAAGCAACTTTCACTTTCTGTTCTTCTACATTTTCTTCACCGGTAACTTTCAATCCCAGCATATTGCTAAAAAACTCGCTGGTCTTTTCAATGCTTTTTACCGCAATACCAATATGGTCAATCTTTTCTATCATTTTTTATGCCTCCCTTTGCATAAGAATGCATTACTATGCTTGATAATTTTTCTACAGCAGTGTATGGATCTTCTTCTCGTTTTACTATTTTGGTTACTAACTTATTTAAAAATCCGTTATCAATAAAAGTTGAAAGTATTTCTTTCCATTGTTCTTGAATAAGATCAAATATCTCTTTCTTGGCACTCTCCCGGCGTCTTTGCTCTAACTCACCACTTTCCTTTAGAGATTGGAAATGTCGATTAATCTCTTCCAAGAGTTTTTTCATCCCGACATTGTCTTTAGCTATGGTCTTTAAAACCGGAGGACGCCATCTTCTATCTCGGTTTAAATCCAACATCATTTCTATTTCTGTAACTAAACCTTCACATCCTTCTTTATCGGCTTTATTTACCACAAAAATATCCCCTATTTCCATTATCCCGGCTTTTATGATCTGGATATCGTCTCCCATTCCCGGCATGCTGACCAATACGACTGTATCAGCTACTTTAACTATATCTACTTCTGATTGACCTACACCTACCGTTTCAATAAATATTATATCCTTACCCATCGCATCTAATATCTTAACCGTTGCCTGGGTAGCTTGAGAAAGTCCCCCTAGATGCCCTCGTGTACTCATGCTTCTTATAAAAACACCTTGATCTAAACTAAGGTCCTGCATACGAATTCTATCCCCCAACAATGCTCCCCCGGTAAATGGGCTGGTAGGGTCAATGGCAATTATTCCAACCGTTTTCCCCTGTCCTCTTAAAATTTTGGAAACCTTATCGGTAACAGTACTTTTTCCTGAACCGGGAGGACCGGTTATACCAATTATTAGGGCATTCCCGGTAAAATCATAGAGTTTTTTCAAAATCTCTTGAGCTTGTTTAAAGTTATTTTCTACTAAAGTAATTAATTTCGCAGCTGCTCTGCGATCACCATTAGTTATTTTTTTTACTATTTCCATCTTAATCTAATTTACCTTTTTCTCGTATTGCGTTAAAGCCCCATAATTATTTTTAAAATCATCCTACAAAGATAATCTAATTTTTCAATTAATTTTATTTATCTATCTTTAGCCAAATCATTAAAGCCTTAAATTGTTTTTTCTACACTTTTCTTTTCTTCTATTTATTCTGTTATTCTTTTTCAGAATATTTCTTTATACTAATTTTGCTGTTTTACTTTCTCCTTAATAAACTTAATAATATTACGGGTATCAGTTCCTGGAGTAAATATTTCTGCTACGCCCGCTTTTTTTAATTCGGGAATATCTTCTTCGGGGATTACTCCTCCACCTATAATAATTATATCTTCAATGTTATTTTCTTTTAAAAGTTCCATTATTTTGGGGAAAAGATGAGTATGGGCACCGGATAAAATACTTAATCCAATAACATCTACATCTTCCTGGATAGCGGTTTCCACAATCTGTTCAGGTGTTTGTCGTAATCCAGTATATATTACTTCCATCCCGGCATCCCTTAAAGCTCTTGCTATCACCTTTGCCCCCCGGTCATGTCCATCAAGCCCGGGTTTAGCAATTAATACTCTAATTTTTTTTCCTTCCATTATTTTATTTCCTCCACCTTTAAAGCTTTACAGACTCTTTATATTCACCAAAGATACTTCTTAATACATCACAAATCTCACCCAATGTAGCATAAGATTTGACACAATCTAAGATTATGGGCATTAAATTTTTATCTGTCTTAGCAGACTCTTCCAATAACTTTAAATTTTCTTTTACTTCATTGTTATTTCTTGTTTCTTTTAACTTTTTAAGTTCCTCAACTTGCTGACGTCCAACTTCCGGATTAACTTTTAAAAGACCGTTTGGAGATCCCTCGTTAATCTTGAATTTATTTACTCCTACTACTATCCTTTTACCCTCTTCAATATCTTTCTGGTATTTATAAGCACTGTTTTGTATCTCTTGCTGAATAAATCCCTTTTCAATGGCTTGAATAACACCACCTAATTTATCAATTTTTTCAATATATTCTAAAGCCTTTTTTTCAATTTTATTAGTTATAGTTTCTAGATAATAGGAACCGGCTAAAGGATCAACGGTTTCGGTTACGCCATTTTCATAAGCTAAAACTTGTTGAGTCCTAAGGGCAATCCTTACCGAATCCTCAGCAGGAAGAGCCAGAGCTTCATCTCTTGAATTTGTGTGGAGAGATTGGGTTCCACCCAATACTGCTGCTAAGGCTTGAATAGTAACCCGAACAATATTATTATCCGCTTGTTGAGCAGTTAAAGTGCAACCAGCTGTTTGAGTGTGAAATCTAAGCATTAAAGATTTTTTATTTTTAGCTCCAAATCTTTCTTTCATAATCTTAGCCCACAATCTTCGAGCTGCTCTAAATTTAGCTACTTCCTCTAATAAATCATTATGGGCATTAAAAAAGAAAGATAATCTTGGCGCAAAATTATCAACTTCTAATCCGATTTTTACTGCGGCATCTACATAGGCTATTCCATCAGCTAAAGTAAAGGCAACTTCCTGAATTGCTGTAGAACCTGCTTCTCTAATATGATAGCCACTTATACTGATAGTATTCCATAAAGGCATTTCTTTAAAACAATATTGAAAAATATTGGTAATTAATCTCATTGAAGGAGCAGGAGGAAAAATATAAGTTCCACGGGCAATGTATTCTTTTAATACATCATTTTGGATAGTCCCGTTTAGTTTGTCGGGAGAGATACCTTGTTTTTCTGCTACAGCTATATACATGGCTAATAATACAGTTGCTGGAGCATTTATGGTCATTGAAGTGCTTACTTTATCAAGAGGAATCCCATCAAATAACGTTTCCATATCTTTTAAGGAATCTATGGCTACTCCTACTTTTCCTACTTCGCCTAATGACATAACATGATCCGAATCATAACCAATTTGTGTAGGCAGATCAAAAGCAACGCTTAATCCGGTTTGTCCTTGACCTAATAGATATTTATAACGCTTATTAGATTCTTCAGCTGTACCAAAGCCCGCATATTGTCGCATAGTCCAAAATCGACCCCGATACATAGTGGGTTGAACTCCACGGGTGTAGGGAAATTGCCCAGGAAAATTTAATTCTTTACTATAGTCATACTCTTCTAAATTTTCAGGAGTATATAATCGCTCAATCCTTTCTCCTGATCCGGTAACAAATTTTTCTTTTCTTTCAGGAAAACGCTCGAGCGTTTTTTGGACCATATTGTTTTCCCATTCTTTCCTTAATTGTTTAATTTTTTTTATTTCTTCTTTATCAAACATCTTACACCTCTCTTACAAAATCGTATCCCATTGTTCGTATCTCGTATCTTGTTCAGATTTATTTGAATAAACTTCTGTATCTATTAATTATTAAGGGTTTGATAAATCAAACTTCTACCCATCACTCAATACATATTATTATTTTCTTTTGAAAACTGGATTCTGATTACCGGCTATTATTCTTTTTACGATATACGATATACGATACACAAGATTTAGTACTTTAAATTATAAACAAAAATATTAATTAGAATGACATTTATACCGGTTATATATTCTAATTCCTTTTTCAGACTTTTTTGAATTTTAAATCCAATTTGAGGAATATTTTCCCCATATCTGAGCACCAAACTAATATTTACCAGAATACCTTCCTCT
>DSEL01000158.1 GCA_011056645.1 Candidatus Atribacteria bacterium | reverse complement strand
GAATTTATATTGTTCATTTCTTCTTTTTCACAACTTAGGCTAAACAAGCCCAGGAAAATACAGATTAATAAGCTTCCCGATAACAATTTTAAATTTTTCATGATCAATAGTTTTAATGGTTAATGTGTTAAAGGTATCTGGAAGATTCCGTTTAGTAATGGAAGGATTTATAAGTCGGGGTTTTTGATTTATAACCGGTATATGGTTAGTATTTATGCCTTTATCAGCCGGATATACTTCGTATGGTACCGCTTATAAAGTTCCTTGATTTGGTTAACAAACTTTTTTGTAATTTAAATTGTAATCTATTTCTATGATACGAGCGGTAATTGTCGATGATGAAGTAAGTGCGGTAAAAAGTTTGCAATGGGAGATCAATGCCTTTTGCCCCTGGATAGAAGTCTGCGATAATTATCTCACTCCTCTTGATGCTATTAAAGGGATAGATAATATCAAACCCGACTGCGTGTTTCTGGATATCGAGATGCCTCAAATGGATGGATTCCAATTATTACACAATCTAAATTTTCGGAATTTTGAACTGATATTTACCACTGCCTACGACAACTACGCGCTACAGGCATTCAGGGAAAATGCGGTGGATTATCTCCTTAAACCTATTGATTCCGATGATCTTCAGATTGCTGCTGAAAGGGTGCTGGACAGGAAGAGGAACAATCGCCTGGGAGAACAACTTCGAAATATCATGCAGGATATACAAAGGCAGCAAACATTCAAAAAAATTCCTTTTTCTTTTATTGATAAAACCATCTATGTTTCGAGTAAGGATATTATTTATTGCAAATCTGACGGGAATTATACTGAAATTTTCATGATAGATGGAAAAAAGGAGGTTCTGTCCAAAAAGGTCAAGGAAGTGGAGGCATTAATTAATGACCCTTCTTTTTACAGGGTCCACCATTCCTATTTGATCAATCTGGACTGGGTGAAGGAATTTGTGAAAAGTGACGGTCAGTACCTGATCCTAAATGATGGTTCTAACATTCCCGTCTCCCGGTCAAAAAAAGCACATCTGCTTAAATTACTTGGAAGCTGATATCTTGGAAGAATTAATTAACATTCTAAATCAACCTTTTAGAAGCGGCCTGCTTACATTCTTTGCAGGGGTGCTATCTATATTAGCGATCTATCACTTTCTTCTTTACTTTCAGCAAAAAATTAGATCCTATTTTTTTTATAGCCTATATCTTTTCCTTGCCTTATTATCGATATTCCGGTTTGGCGGAGGAAGTTTTCAGGAAATTTATTTCAACTACTTACAGGATTTTAAATATTTAATTACAGAACTCACCTTTGTAGTTTATTTATTGTTTGCTTACAGCTTTCTGGAAATGAAAACAAACGCTCCCAATTGGAATAAGTACATAATGAGGGGCAATCTACTATTTTTGATAATTGCAATCCTGCTGCATATAATATCCTACATGGCCGGAGGTCCTTATTTAAGGACTTTGGGTTATAACTTTTTTCTTATCTACATGCCCGTCCTGGCTCTTCTGGCCTATTATCCTATTCTTAAAAAAAACGTTCCGCTGAGATCCTATCTTATCGCGGGTTCTTTGATCTTGTTCTTAGGATGGCTGGGGCCGGTCCTGGTTTACCAGCTAAACCTGGGGATAGATAATTTTAGGATAGCTTCGGGGATTTTTCTTCTATGTGGAATATTTGAAAATTTATTGTTCTCATTAGGTCTGGGACATAAACAAAAGCTACTCCTGCAGGAAAATAAAAAGGCCAAGGTGGAATTGATCAGGCAAAATAAAGAAAACGAGGAACTAAGGTTGCGTATCCAGCAAAAATTGGAAGAAAATGTTCAGTCGTTAAGCAAACAGGTGGAGAGGGATAAAATTGAGAAGCTTACCGTGCAATACGAGAGAGAACTTGCAGAATTGAAAGTCAATTTTCTAAGAAGTCAGATGAATCCGCATTTTATTTTCAATTCTCTAAATTCTATTAAGCTTTACATTATAAATAATGAGAAAGAAAATGCCATTTACTACCTCAATAAATTCTCCAAGTTTATTCGGAAAGTCCTGGAAGCGACCAGGGAGAAAATAAGTTCATTATCTGAAGAGATCCAGACTCTTGAGTTGTATGTCAACATTGAAAATATAAGATTTGAGAACCAGATCGCCTTTTCAATT
>DSEL01000157.1 GCA_011056645.1 Candidatus Atribacteria bacterium | reverse complement strand
ATAGTATATAGTAAAAGACAAAAAGTACAAAATTAAATTTGTATATCTTGAAGATAGTTAGCCGATTCAAGAATAAAAATAAAGTTTTTAAAATATATCAATTAATACTTATATTATCATTACAAAACTATATTTAAAATAACAACTAGGGTCAACAGACCGACTGGCAAAATGGTAAAGCAATTAAATAAATTAACTTTTTCTTGCGCCTACCAACTAAAAACTAATAATAAAACACTAACTACTGATTTAAAGAGCAAAATATGAATTCAAAAAAGTATATTTTAATGGGCATCGGAAATATGCTTCGAGCTGATGACGGAATAGGTTCTATTATTGCCCAAAATTTTAAAGATCGTGATTGGCTCTCTATGGATTGCGGGGTTGTTCCTGAAAATTTTACTTCAATCGTCAAAAAAAATAGACCCAATCTCTTAGTACTTATAGACGCTGTAGAGATGGGCCTTAAATCTGGTGAATTTAGAATAATCCCTCCCGATAGAATTAGTGCCCTGCACCTCACTACCCATAGTATGCCTCTATCTTTTTTAATATCTTATCTGGAAGAGTACACTCGGAAATTTATATTTATCGGCATCCAACCTAAAATTATTGATTATTCTTATTTTATTAGCCCTGAAGTTTTAAAGACTTCGGAAAAAATAATTAAAATATTGAAAGACAAAAATTTTAAGCTTATTAAAACGATACAGGACTAGGATATTATATTTTTTATTGGGGGTTAACTATTTACTCTACAAGTAATTTAGACGATAACCTATCGGTATCTGCAAGCAGAAATTCTTCGCTCATATTTAAACAATCTTTGGGACATATATCATTACATTGGGAACAGAAAATACAATGATCGATATGAATTTTAATCTTCTTATTTTCGGGAATAAATTCTATTGCTTCAGAAGGACATACTTTAATACATAATTTACATCCAATGCATTTATCCTTATCATAAACTATCTTCCCTCTAAAATTTTTAGGTATTTCCACGGGAGGGTGTATCTTTACTTCTCCCTTTCTCACTTTTTCCAATAAGTTTAATATCGAATCAGGATAATAAGTCAAGGGAAATACGTTGGTAGCTGGTTTTCTAAATAACTGTTTTAACAGTTCAAATCCCATTGGTGTTGCCATTTTATCACCTCAAATTATAATAGTATCTAAAACAATTAACATAAGGCCAAGTAAACCTATAATCGATACCGGAACCCAATAGGCAAAGGATACTTGGTCTATTTTTAAACGTGCAACTGCAACTCTGATAAAAGTTACCTCAACGAACATAACTAAAAACATTTTCAAAAGAAAGAATAAAACATCTACTATTAGAGCAAACACCCCGCTTAAAGCAAGCAAATGAGATATATTGTAGGGGAAAAATAGTGCCACTGTTAAAGAAGTCATTACTATGGTCTTCACTGCATCGGTAAGGCCAAATAATGCAAGATTCCTTCCTGAATATTCGACTAATATACCCCCGGCTAATTCTGTTTCGGCTTCCGGGGCATCAAAAGGTACTTTAGAAAGCTCACCCGGTGTAACCGCTGCAAGAGTAATAAATAGAAAAATTACACCGATAAAACCTAACGGTCCTACTAACCCCCAAATAGGATGAGTATTGATCACTGCCAAAGAGAAAATATTTAGTTCAGGGTAAATTAAACTTAATTTCCAACCTAAAGCAATAACTGTAGTGACTAAAGGAAGCTCATAACTCATCATCATTACCATTTCTCTTTGTGCTCCCACACTAGCATAAGGAGAACCAGAGGCAAAACCACCCACTACCATTCCGATAGCCGGTAAGGTTAGTAAATAAATAATTAACACGATATCTCCATATCCACTTAACAAGGGAGGTATATTACCTATGGGTAAATAAAGTAAGATAGTAATCGCTGAAACCAAAGCCATAATTGGTGCTCCATTAAAGATCCAAGGAACTGCATTTTGTGGTACAATATTTTCTTTAATCATTAATTTAAAGAAATCAATAAAAGGCTGTCTGATGGGCGGACCAACTCGAGCCTGCATCCTTGCTGCTATTTTTCTATCAACACCCTTATAAAATAGGCCTAATACTACTCCTAAAAAGGAAATTACTAGTGCCAGGAGTATCTTCAGTATTATTCCAAATAAGCTTATAATAGTCATGGAGAAATCCTCCTCGTCTTTTGAACACTCAATTCATGTAAATCTTTCTTGGTCAACACCTCTTTCTGACCATTGGATTTATTTAAAATAGTCACTCTGTCCATGCAGGCAATGCAAGGGTCAATAGAAGCTATTACAATAGGTATATCAGCTATTTGCTGGCTAAGAAGCATGGGAACCCAGGTCATTAAATTATTATAGGTAGGAGCACGAGCTTTCCAGACTTCCGGTACTTCTGTTTCTGCCAATTTTACATAATGAAATACTTCACCACGAGGGGCTTCATGCCTTCCAATTCCTTCGCCCTTCGCCTTCTTTAATTGATTCAATAATTTTACCAATTTTTTCTCAGCAATTATTTCCCCTGAAGGCATATTTTCCAAACACTGTTCGATGATCTGTATTGATTGCACTATTTCTAACAATCGAACAATTATCCGATCATAAACATCTCCCTTTACTTCTCCGCCCAATATATCTGGAGTAATGGCTTTCACATTCAAATCAGCATAGGCAGCATAAGGTTGATCCTGTCTTACATCCTTGTTGACCCCTGATGCTCTGGTAGTAGGCCCTACTGCACACAAGTTAAGAGCATCTTCTTTAGTTAAAACACCGACGTTTTTTGTTCTTAGGGCAATAGTAGGATCATGCAAGAATATATCTTCTATTTTTCCGTAGATATCCTTATAATATTCCAAAGTTTTACGAATTCGAGGTATTTGTTCTTCGCTAATATCTCTTCTTACTCCCCCTATCATAAATATTCCATAATTGATTCTATTCCCGGTAAGATATTCTAAAAGGTCTAATACTTCCTCTCTTGCCCTCCAAGAAATATATAAAACAGAATCAAATCCTAATTCGTGACCCGCAATCCCAGCCCATAAAATATGAGAATGGATTCTTTCCAACTCAGCAATAATTACTCGAATATATTGGCCTCTTTCGGGAACTTCAATTCCAGCAGCATTCTCTACTGCTTGACAAAAGGCAAAAGGGTGTGAAGCAGAACAGATTCCACATATTCTTTCAGCTAAATAGATAATTTGAATGGGATTTCTTTGCCTTCCCATAAATTCTATCCCTCGATGATTATCACCCGGTGCTAAATTTACCTTCTCAATGCGCTCTCCATATATTTCAAAATTAAAAGTCATCGGTTCCTCTAGGGAAGGGTGAACCGGACCTATGGGTATAGAGTAAGTCTTTTTATTCAACCTTTTTCACCTCTTCTTCTTTATTAACCATTTTTGCCGCTCCCGTTTTATCTTTTCTTAAAGGATAAACGCCTTGGGGAAAATCCTTAGGTAAAAAAATATTCGCTAAATCAGGGAGACCTTCTATAGTTATTCCTAACATCTCTTTTATTTCTCTTTCGGAAGTTTGGGCTCCCGGTATTAGATCGGTAATAGTATTTATCTTAAGATTGTTTTTTGGTAAGCTGGTAGTTACATTAAAAGATATCTCTTTGGATTTCTCACCGTAATAAAGAGAGAAATGATAGGTTAATTTAATTTCTTCTTCTAAATCATGATCTGAAATAATGGCAAAATGGGGAAAATTAATACTACATAAAAATTTTACTACTTCTTTAAAATCACTTAATTCTACCTCTAACCAAATTATATTATAGCTATTCTTATTTACCCCTGCTGTTTTAATTTCTATTTTGCTATTTACAATCGAGCCATTAAATTTTTCTTTAAATAATTCTATGATTTTCTCTGGATTCATGTATTCCATCTCTACCACCTTCTTTCTGGTATTTCGTATATAGTATGTCGTCTATCGTAGTATCACGGTTATTAGTGTAAAACATGTCACTCTTAGTGTAGGAGTCTGATTTATCCGACCCGTATTTACCGGGGGCGATGAATCGAACCACTACCCATTACTTATTGTCTTTTACTAATCACTTATTACTGTTTTCTCCTGACTTCTGCATTCTTAACGGGATGTGTTTTTACTATTTCGCTGGAGCAACTCTCAAACTTTCTCTTAAGTTTTCTAATTTTATCCAGGCTTGTAACACGCCATTTATTATAGCTTCCGGCCGAGGAGGACATCCCGGGACATAAACATCTACCGGAATAACTTGGTCGACCGAACCCGATAGATTGTAAGAGTTGTAAAAGACTCCCCCACTTGTTCCACAGGCCCCAACCACTATAACAGCTTTGGGATCAGGAGTTTGTTCATATACACGTTTTACTCGGTCGAGCATTTTGTTAGTTACCGGTCCGGTAACTAACAAGACATCTGCATGTTTAGGGCTACCCACTAATTTGATCCCAAACCTTTCTAAATCATATCGAGGAGTTAACCCGGCAACAATTTCAATATCACAACCATTACAAGAACCTGTATTTAGATGAAAAACCCAGAGAGATCTTTCAAAATATTTATTTAATTTCACTTTATCCATTCACTCCTATAATAATTAATATAATCACTGTTATTGTAATTATCAAACTACTGTAATCGTTTATATTACCAGTGTGCATTTTTACTAAAGGATCATAGTAACTCTTCAATGCTTCTGTAAATCCCCAATAGATATGGCTCGCACTTAAATGGGAATTCTCCTTATTTTCTTCTGGATTACCGGAAATAAAAGGTTTATCCTGTTCTGTATTTTTTTTATAACTATCTTCACCTTTATTTCTAATATAAAATACTGCGCATCCAATAACCAATACCAGTAATATCCAAATTATTGCACTCCAAAAACCGCTCCCTGTTTCTAATAACCCTAACATTTCTTACATACCTCCTAATACTGTGCCGGTATATTGTAATTGCTCTATTAACGACATTACCGCAGGATGCACAAGATTTTTTACTATTAAATCCGGAAATAATCCGAAAAATACTATAATACAGGATAAAACGGCCATAGCAAATACCATAGTGCGTGGAGTTTCTTTGACTTCTTTAAATTGAGGTAGTTTAGGACCTAAAAATGCACTATGAAATACTTTAACAAATGATGCTAAAGTTAAAATACTAACTACCATAGCTATAATAGAAAGCAAAGGATTAAAGCGATATACAGACTCATAAATTAAAAGCTTAGAAGCAAAACCATTAAAGGGCGGAAGACCGGCAATAGCTGCTGCCCCAATTATAAAAAAGATGGTAGTATATTTCATATAGTGTGCTAATCCACCCATCTTATTCAGATCTCTTGTACCTGTCCTAAAGTATAAAGCGCCAGCGGTTAAAAATAACAATCCTTTATACATGGCATGATTCATAATATGAAATATTCCACCCTCCATGGCGGTAATACCGTAATCCTTTAAAGCTTCCGGGTTAGCTAAAACAGCCAATCCTACACCTACACCCAGAAGCATATAGCCTGTCTGAGAAACAGCGTGATAAGCCATAAGCCTCTTTATATCCTTTTGAATAATAGCCATAGTCACTCCAATAAACATAGATAAAAGACCAAAAATAATAATAATCCATCCGACAGTTAAGGCATTTAAGGAAATATTATATAAAGAAAAAACTACTCTGAATAAAGCATAGAGACTGGCTTGACTAGCAGCAACCAATATCATGGTAATCGGTGCTGGTGCTTCAGAATAAGCATCCGGTGTCCACATATGCATCGGTACCGCTCCCGCTTTCATAGCCAGTACCGGTATTAAAAGGCCTAAGGCAATCTTGTCTAATTGCGAGTATTTAATTACGCTTGCTATAGCTGCAAAATTAAGAATATCATATTGTCCGTAAAATATTCCTACCGCAAATAAGACCATAAGAGCAGAAATTGAACTGACTACCATATATTTAAAACCAGCTTCTGCTGGTTCACCGAAATCGATCCCTCGGAAAGAAATAAGAGCAACCGAAGCGATAGAAGCGATTTCCAAGAAGACAAAAAAGTTAAATATATCACCGGTAAGCTCCATTCCAAACATGCCTACCGTTAAAAGTAATAAAAGGGAATAATATTTATCCACCCCGTCATATTTTTTTATAAAAGATAAAGAGTAAATTGCCCCCAAAAAAGAAACTACTGCCGTTATTAAACCCATAAATATGCTCATCGCATCTACTTCTAACATAATTCTAATGGGGAATTTTAAACCGGAGGGTAAAGCCAGGGTAGGAGATGTTGCACCAAATACATATACTTGGGTGCCAACTGTCAATACTTTCAGCGCTAATGCAATAGTTAAAATTAAGCTTATGCTCAAAGCAAGCGCGCTAAACACCCCCGTATTTTTTTTGCTTATCCGATTGATAAGAGGTACAAAAAAAGCTGCAAATAGAGGTACAGCTATTATTAATATAGGAATATGATTTGATAGATTCATCCTTTTAGCCTCCTTACCTGATCTGTATCCAAACTCCCATAGTGTTTATAAATCATCATAGCAATCGACAATATTAGGGCAGTGGTTGCGATACCTATTACTATGCTGGTAAGAGTTAATGCTTGAGGAGTTGGTAAGACCATTGACTGTCCGGAGGGCGCCTGGGTATAAATCGGAGCAATAGCTTCTTTTCTATACCCTAAAGTAATTAAGAATAGATTTACCCCATTTTCAATTAAGCATATGCCAATTGCAATTTTAATTAAATTTTTCTTAAACATAAGAGTATAAATTCCTAATCCAATAAATATTACTACCGCGACATAAGGCAAATTACCTATCATTTTATGATTTCTCCTTCTTCTTAGTAAATTCCGCTCCACTCGCCATAGTTAAAACAATCACCCCAAAAGCAGATAAAACCTCTAATCCAACAGCGATATTCATCAGGGGAATTACCCCTCCAGTATTTATATCACCTGGATTAACACCAATCAAAGCAGCATCACCGAACCAACTCCCGCTATTGGCTAAAAAGTTATAAAAAAAGGTTATTCCCAATCCCGAAAAACCTAATACTATAAAAAAGATTAAACCGAAGTTTTCAAAAAGTGAGAAGATATCTTTTTTTATAAATTTCGTAGAATTTAAACTACCATAAGAAACTACCAATAAGGCAAAGGCAGATCCTACTACCGCACCACCTTGAAATCCTCCTCCAGGAGTAAGGTGACCGTGCACTATGATATAAAAACCAAAAATAATAATAAAACCATACACAAAATTGGTTACAGTCTTTACTATCCTTGACATTTCTTTCATTTCTTAATCCCCCTGAAGAGAGCTACAACTCCCACTACTGCCGTAAAAAGAACTGTAGCTTCCCCTAAAGTATCAAAACCCCTATAGTCAAAGACGATGGAAGTTACTACATTGTTCGCCCCAGTCTCACTCTGAGCATTTTCAATAAAGTAATCATCCATTTCGCTAATAGTAGGTTCTCCAAATGTTCTCATGTTTATGGCACTCACTATCAAGAAAGAAAAAAATATTAAAAAAGCAATGCCGTAAATTATTTTTTTCATTTTATCCTCCCTTTATCTAGTTCCTCTAACAGCAAAAATAAATATTGCCATGGTTAATCCTGCTCCTATAGCTGCTTCCGCAATAGCTACATCGGGAGCATGTAAAATGTAAAATTCCAAGGAAAGAAGTAGGCTGGCTACCGATAAAGCCACTATCGATGGCAATAATTTCTTTAAAACTACTGCTAAAAAGCCGGCAATTATCATCATTGTTAAGGTAGAAATATGAATTATCTCAACAAAGGAACTCATTTTAATTTGGCCTCCTTTAATTCATCAATGACTGCTTGTTTAGGCATTACACCGCTACGATGAGCTGCTCGGGCAATTGCATGTGCCCCGGTAGGATTGGTAATTATCAAACAAACTAATGCTACAATAGTATGAAGAGCAAGGACTCTAAATTTAGGATCCGCGGTAATATTTGATTGTGAAAAACTATAGACTATAACCGCTAAAGAAGTAAAGATTGATCCGAAAGTAGTAGCTTTTGTTGCAGCATGAAGTCTGGTGTAAACATCAGGAAACCTAAGTAGTCCTACTGAACCTAAACAATTAAAAAATACCCCAACTCCCAAAAAAATATATAAAATGGTTAACAATACCTCCATTATTCCTTAGGTCCTCCTTCCAAATATTTTGCCACATATAAAGTCCCAATATAAGATAATAAAGCATAAACAATTGCCACATCTATATAAATAACTTCTTGATAAGCGGCACCTACCAGGATCATTCCCGCTACTACTAAAGTATTTATGGTATCCAAAGCAACTACTCTATCAGGAACGGTAGGTCCTAAAATCAATCTAATTAAAGATAAAAACATAAATATTAACAATAATCCTCCGGGAATAATAAATATTTTAAAAAATTCGTTCATTCTGCAATCCTCCTTATCCATTGAGGAAAATTAGCACAAATATGCTGGGTAGTGGGTTTGAGGGTGGTAACATTTATCCAATGAATATACAAATCATTGTTTTTCTCATCAATATCAACACTGAGGGTTCCGGGGGTTAAAGTAATCGAATCTGCCAGTAAAGTTATCCCTAAATCGGTTTTTAACCCGGGAGATATTTTTACAATACCAGGATTTATTTTCCCGGTAATCACCCGATAAGCGACATCAATATTTGCTTTAGCCATTGCCCAAAAGAATGGTCCAATTAAATAGATCAAAAAAATAACCCATCTAAATGGGTTTAACATTCTATAGGTTCTTTTTTGAAACAATACCTTATTGGCTAAAAAGGCAACAATTGAGGAAAGTATAATACCGGTAATAATCTCGAAAATGCTCCATAGCCCCCATACTTCTCCTTGACTGGCTGTAAGAATTAGGTAGGTAAGCATGCTAAGCAAAAAGGTTACAATAAAATTTATCATTGCGTCACCTCTCTTAAATTAATCTTTAGTGGATAGTTTGCTTGAGTTAAATATAAAAAATGCAATTCGATTCTTAAACACAATTATTGTATTTTTCATAGACTTGCCCTGTTATGTGATTATCTACTGAAAAAAATTTACGAAAAAGTAAATTCTCTAACAATTAAATTAACAAAATAAAGTATAACATTTTGCTTTAAGCAATTCAAAATTTTTTTTAATTTTTTTAAAAGATTAAATATTTTATTCTATTTCAATATCTTCAATATACAAATCTTCACCGGAAATTATATCTATCTCTAGACTATGACATTTCAAACATTTAAAATAATCTTTTTTAATTTCAAAAACTTCATTACACTTTCGGCATTTTCCCAGTAAAGGAGAGGACATTATTTTCAAAGACGCTTTTTCCGCAATCGTGTCCTGACTAAAATCATTGAAAGCAAACTCTAAAGCAGTTTGGTTTATTCCGGTAAATTCTCCAACTTTTACTCTAATAAGAGTTATCTTATTTGCTTTATATTCTTTAGCTTTTTCTATGGCAATGTTTAATAAATTTTGAGCAATAGAACCTTCATGCATGTTTTTCTCCATAATTTAGAATTGATAAATTGACCAATTCGCCAATTTTCTAATTCACCGATTGATCAATCTGCCAATTGACCAATTATATTATTTAGCCAGTTAACCTCTTACCCAGTAGTCAGTTAATGAGTAACACAGCGCGCCGTGTTGAATAAAATAAACATGATCTATCCTGCCCATACGCAGATCCCTGACTTCTGGCTCCTTACTACTAATTTTGTCTTTTGTTTCCTTAACTAATTAACCAAGTAACCGGCAAACTAGATTTCAATAAAAAGAGGAAGTCATCTCTTCCTCTTTTTGTGAGAATCTATATTGGTGCCGGGAGGGGGATTTGAACCCCCACAAGCAAGAAGCTCACCAGCCCCTCAAGCTGGCGCGTCTACCTATTCCGCCATCCCGGCAAAATCCTAAAACACTATCGACTATTCACTATTCACTAACGACTAATTTATTTCTTATTTTCTTAGATGACAAGCTACATAATGCTCGTCTTGTATATCAAATAATTTAGGCTCTTCCTGACTACAAATGGGTAATACATATCTACACCTAGGATGAAAACGGCATCCTGTAGGAGGTTTAAAGGGACTGGGGACATCTCCCTCTAAAACGATCCTTTGCCTTTCTAGGGTAGGATCCGGAATGGGAACAGCCGAAAGAAGCGCCTCTGTATAGGGATGTTGAGGATTATCATATAATTCAAGGGTAGAGGTTAATTCTACAATCTTACCCAAATACATAACGGCAACTCTATCGGAAATATGCTTTACCACACTCAAATCGTGAGCAATAAATAAATAAGTAAGCTTAAATTTTTCTTGTAAATCTTCCAATAAATTGATTACTTGCGCCTGGATAGAAACATCAAGTGCAGATACTGGTTCATCACAAATTAGTAATTTAGGATTTAGAGCTAACGCTCGAGCAATACCAATTCTTTGTCTCTGTCCTCCGCTAAATTCATGGGGATATCTTCTTATATGTCCGGCATTTAAACCTACGGTTTCTAATAGATGCTTTACTCTTTCATCTTTTTCCTTTTTGTTTTTAACAATTTTATGAATAGTTAATGACTCTCCTACTATATCTCCTACGGTCATTCGAGGATTTAACGAACCAAAAGGATCTTGAAATATTATTTGAATATTACGTCTTGCTTTCCTGAGCTCTTCTTTGCTTAATTCAAAGATATTTTCTCCTTCAAAATCAACCTTTCCGGCAGTGGGCTCTAAAAGTCTTATAATTGTTCTTCCAGTAGTAGTTTTACCACAGCCCGACTCACCTACTAAACCCAGGGTTTCTCCTCCCTTAATATCGAAACTTATTTCATCTACTGCCTGGACATATCCTATTACCTTGGATAATATTCCTCCTCTTACAGGGAAATATTTTTTTAAATTTTTTACTTCTAGTAATAAATTATTTTCCAATTCCTTTACCTCCAGCGTTCTAAGTTCTAAATTATTATCATTTCTGGGTACCGCCTATGGTTTCCTGAATAGCTTTGAAATTTATTGCTTTCTCTTTGTTGTACATCCAACAGCGTACAATATGGTTACCTTCTATTTTTTCAAGTTCAGGTTCTTCTTTCTTGCAAAGTTCTAAAGCAAATTTACAACGGGTATGAAACTTGCATCCGGAAGGTAAAGCCAAAGGATCAGGAATCCCTCCTTGAATAACTTCAAGTTTTTTCCCGGGCTTATCTGTTAAACGAGGAATGGAATTTTGGAGAGCCATGGTATAAGGATGTTTCGGATTTTTGAAGATAGTTTTTACGTCTGCATATTCTACCGCTTTGCCAGCATATACCACTACTACATCAGAGGATACTTCAGCAATTACACCCAAATCATGAGTAATCATTAAAACTGACATACCAATTTCATCTTTTAATTTCTTGATCAGTTCTAAAATTTGAGCTTGAATGGTAACATCTAAAGCGGTGGTTGGCTCGTCTGCAATCAATAAATCCGGATTACAAGACAAGGCCATGGCAATCATTACTCTCTGTCTTTGTCCTCCACTTAATTCATGGGGATATTCATGAACTCTGGTTTCGGGGGAAGGTATACTTACCAATCTTAACATCTCTACAGTTTTTTTTAAGGCTTTTTCTTTATCTAATTTTTGATGGAGTACTATAGCTTCTGAAATCTGTTCACCGATAGTATATACAGGATTTAAGGAGGTCATGGGTTCTTGGAAGATCATGGAAATATCGTTCCCTCTGATCTTTCTCATTTCTTCGGGATTTTTCTTTAATAATTCTTCGTTCTTAAACCAAATTTGACCGCTAACGATCTTCCCGGGTGGCTGCTGGATCAACCTTAATACAGAAAGGGCAGTCACACTTTTTCCGCAGCCTGATTCACCTACCATGCCCAGCGTTTCGCCTTTTCTTATGGTAAAATCAACACCATCAACTGCCTTAACCACACCATCTTCTGTATAAAAATAGGTCTTTAAATCCTTAACTTGTAACAGTAGATTCTCCATTCACCTTTTTCCTCCATGCCACACATTTTTACTTCACGTGCTTTAATTTTGAATTTTCTATCTTACCTGGAGCTCTTCTTCTTTTAGTTATTTTATATCCAAGGTTATATCAATGGTTTAATAGGACACTTCTGGTTTCCTTAACTCAACTAATTAATTTGTCCATATCTTTTAAGGATTTTTCCTCTATTTAATTAAACCAAGTAAAAGCGAAGATAACATGAAAAGCACTGCAATAACAGTAGTAATTTTCATTAATAATGTTTCTTTGCCTTTCTTTCCGCCATAATCTGCGATTGTTCCCCCACCAAATATCCCTGAAGCCCTGCTCGATTTTCTATGCTGGAGCATCACCACTAAAATCAAAGCTAAGCTTATTATAATCTGAACTATCATTAAAACTATTGACACTTTATAACTCCTCTCGTAAAAATTTGATTAAAATAGTAAAAAGAAATCTCTCTAAAATCTCTCTATTCATTGTACTTTTTCTCTAAATAATTTCGGCTTTTTATTTTAACATAATTATATGTTAACTTCAAGATAAAATTCTTATTAAGTAATGCGTATTGATTAAAGAAAAAATAAAATCAAATTTAAAAAATTACTATTTTCTTTTGTAAAGAGCCTCTCTAAAGCAAACATTTGGCTTTACAAGATTTCAGTTGCTTTTATTATATGAAAGAAACTTAAAGCATGTAAACTTGCTCCCCCAACTAAAGCTCCATCAATTTCAGATTCCTTAACAAATTCAGTAATATTTTGGGGAGTAATGCTTCCGCCATATAATATTCTGATTCGTTCAGCAATTTTACTTCCGTATTCAGAGGAAAATAGTTCCCTAATAAACTTAATTATTATATTAGCGTCTTGTGAGCTGCTCGACTTCCCTGTACCGATTGCCCATATGGGTTCATAAGCAATAATTATTTTTCCTACCTGGGTAGAATCAATTTTTAAAAACAAAGCTTTAATTTCCTGCTCTATTATAGCTTTGGTCTCACCGTTTTCTCTTTCCTTTAAATTTTCACCTACGCATACGATGGGCAAAAGATTGGTTGAAAGTGCGGCGCTTGTCTTCCTGGCAACCTCTTCAGGAGTTTCTTTAAAATATTGTCTTCTCTCGGAATGCCCAAGGATTACATATTCACATCCCACATCTTTCAGCATTAAAGGGGATATTTCTCCGGTGAATGCCCCTTTGGTTTCCCAATACATGTTTTGTGCTCCCAGATGAATGTTGGTGTTATTAATGATCTCTTCTACCATCCAAAGAGAAGAAAAGGGAGGGCAAACTACAATATCTACTCCTTTTATTCCACGAACAAAATCTTTTAGTTCTTTAACTAAAGATACTGATTCTACAATATTTTTATTCATCTTCCAGTTTCCTGCAATTACTGGAATACGCATTTATTTGACCCCCGTTGTCTAATTTAGTATATCGTATCGAGTATCGCATACCGCGTTAAGAAAATTATGAGTCAAATTAAGTACTTTTTCTTTTATCTTATATATCGTATACATTAATATTGCTGGGTAT
>DSEL01000156.1 GCA_011056645.1 Candidatus Atribacteria bacterium | reverse complement strand
CCGGCTATCTTTAATAAAGATAGCAGATTATCTTGCTGTCTATTATAGTACCCTAAGCAGAGTGACTAAAAAGAGTAGAGCGGGAAGATGAAGAGTGATATGGTAAAGCCCGACCCTCGTTACTCTTGCAAGATTTGTAGAGAAGCTTAGCAAAGTTTTTTAGTTAAAGTAGAAAGTAAGACCTAGGAAGAAAGTCAATAAATAGGTGTCTGTCCCTATTATTTCTTCTATGTAGATATTACTGAATTGATTAAGGCTATTGAAGGAAAGTTGGAAATTAGAGGGAAAAAATTAGGGGATGTAAAGGATGAATTCTTACGTAAGGAAAATCGGTTTAAAAAACTTTGGAAAATACGTCTTTCCTCTCAGATGGAATCAGTCCCTGAATTTAACAATGTTTACCGAGTAGTACGCCGAAAGTTTAGACAGGCAGGATTATTGGAATGAAGAATAACTTAAACCGAAAATTGCTAAAAGTAAAATATAGGATTACACCCTTTATCTGGTAAGAGGAATGTCAGAGACGGTTGTTCTGATAACAATAAATACAAAACGGAAGATGAAATAGGTGCTAAAACGATATTTGAAAAAGATTGGGTCAAGCTTCACAGTATTTAATCTGCTATAATGATACCGATGTGATCGATTCAAGAAAGGAGAAGTGTGACTTCGGATCCATACAGTCATACAAACGTTGCATGTACAGTTTTAAAAGCAGAGTAAGATATAGCGAATGTGATGAAAAATCCCACATGACCTTATCAGCACTGGTCAATTATTTACAGGACAGCTGCACTTTTCAATCAGAATCCTTAAATCTTGGGATGAAATACTGGGAGGATAAACGGGCTGCATGGGTACTCTCCTACTGGCATATTATTATAGAACGTTTCCCCAAATTAGGTGAAGAAATATCTATCAGCACATGGGCATATGGCTTTACCAGGTTCATGGGATATCGGAATTTTACAATTAAGGATAAGGATGAACAGGTGATTGCCCATGCTAATTCTTTGTGGGCATATGTGGATACGGAAACAGGGAAATTAAAAAGAGTAGATGAAGAACAAAAATTATTGTATTCGACCGAGCCTGCCTATCCTATGGAAGCCCTGTCCAGAAAAGTGGAAATCCCATCGGAGATGGAAGCGAAAGAAGCCTTTAAAGTACAACGATTCTACATAGATTCGAATCAACATGTGAACAATGAAAAATATATTCTGATGGCGATGGAATATCTAGCGAAGCATTCAAGGATTAACAGTGTACGGGTTGAATATCATCTTGCAGCTGTATTAGGGGATATGATCTACCCGCAGGTGGGAATAGAGGATAATAAGGTGACAGTGCTGCTCGGAAATGAAGATATGAAGCCATTTGCGGTAGTGCAATTTTTAGTGAGTAAAGATTATTAGAGGTTTTTTTAGAAGGAGATTTGAAAGAAAGAAAGAAAGAAAGAGGGATCGTAAGAAAAGTGTCAATAAAATGAATAAAATGGGGACAGACAGCTATTTTCTTTGACTTTAACTCTACGAAGACCTATAATTTAGATATGTCAAGAATAGCCCGAATCGTTGCGGTGGAATACCTACACCATATCACCCAAAGAGGAAATTATCGACAAAATATATTTTCTGATGATATCAACAGAAACAGATACCTTTCGCTTCTGAAAAAGGAAAGTAAGCGCTATCACCTGGTCATATCTTAATGTAATAGGAGATCTAAATGGAAAATAATATAGATTTAGTATTCAATTTAGGAATACTTGTGTCGATTAGCATCCTGGCAGGGTTTATTAATACCAACAAGAAATTTTATAAATATAAAATACTCTTGCAAGGAGTTTTATTCGGAAGCGCATCTATTTTGGGAATGCTTAATCCCCTGGTGTTGTCTCCCGGACTCATCTTTGATGGTCGGTCAGTGATGCTCAGTATCTGCGGTTTCTATTTTGGACCGATAGCAACGGCAATTGCTGCGATCATGGCGCTCACTCTGAGAGTGTACCAGGGCGGTCCTGGAGCTATTATGGGCGTTTCGGTGATTATCACTGCCTCAATGATCGGGGTAGGATTTCACTATTTCTATCAGAAAAAGGTGCAGCAAGTGTCTGTATGGGCGCTTTATCTTATGGGTATTTTGGTTCATACGGTGATGATTCTTTTGATGTTTACTTTACCGAAAGAACTCATCAGGAGTACTCTCAGAATTATTACTCTACCTGTGATGATAGCATATCCCCTGACCACCGTATTTGTTGGTAAAATTCTATCGGAGGCCAACATTAACTTCCAAATAAAGGAGCGTCAAGCCAACATATTAGAAGGTACCGATGCAGGCACCTGGGAATGGAATGTACAAACCGGGGAAACAATATTCAATGAACGCTGGGCGGAATTTATTGGTTACACACTAAAAGAACTTGCTCCTATTTCAATAAAAACATGGATGAAGTACACCCACCCGGATGATCTGAAAATTTCCAGACAACTGTTGGAACGCCATTTTTCTGGTGAATTACCATATTATAAATGCGAATGCCGCATGAAGAATAAAGACGGTAATTGGATATGGGTCCTGGATCGAGGCAAGGTCATTTCCCGGACTAAAGAGGGTAAACCTCTCTGGATGTACGGTACGCATCAGGACATCACCGATCTAAAACAAGCAGAAGAAAGACTCAAAAAAACCATGGACGAAACCATCGACACTATGTCCAGGATAATCGAAGCTAAAGACCCCTATACCTCCGGCCACCAGCACCGGGTCTGCCAGTTAGCCGTTCCCCTTGCCCGGGAATTAAGCCTTTCTCCAGATAAGATTGAAGGGATAAGGATAGCCTCTCTAATCCACGATATCGGAAAAATCGGCCTGCCTACTGAAATCTTAAGTAAACCCACCAAGCTTACTGATATAGAGTTCAGTCTAATAAAAGAACATCCTAAAATGGGATATGATAT
>DSEL01000155.1 GCA_011056645.1 Candidatus Atribacteria bacterium | reverse complement strand
GCATCTACATTGGTCTCCCAAAGTTCGATTCCAGGATATTCTTGCGCAATTTTACGAGCCTCTCTTATCATTAATCCACTGGTTTCTCTGATTACATTTGGTTTCTCAATTACCGTAACTGAACTTCTATTATACTTCTTGGCATATTCAAAACCCTGACGGATAATAGATTGACAGGCTTTCCGAGTAAAGATCCTGCAAGATAAAGCAATATCTTCTAAAGGGATGTCTTTAAATCTTTTCATCTTGGGATGACTTTCTACCAGAGAATCCATTACCTTTTGGGGTAGAGGATGAAACTCTACTCCACTGTACAATCCTTCGGTATTTTCCCTAAAAACCACCAAATCTATATCATCACGATAATTGAGAGGGTTTCCTTTATAAGCTTTACAGGGACGTAAGTTCGTATGTAACTTAAATTCCTGACGTAATCTTACAATTGGGCTCGAATAAACATACCCTTTTTCTTTGAGTTCGGGGGCAAGTTCCTTTTTTGCTTCTTCTTTAGGTTTGGAAGTTATCGCTCCAAAGAGACAACAATCTGTATCTTGGAGAATTTTTATAGTCCTGTCAGGTAAAGGATTTCCTTCTTTTTTCCAAAATTCCCAACCCACATCGCCAGGCAAATATTCTGCATCAAGTTTAAGTTCATCTAATACAATTTTTGCTGCTTCCATTACATCATTTCCGATTCCATCACCCGGTAACCAGGCTATCTTATATTTCGCCATTTTATTCTCCCTTCTCCATTTTCAATAATTTTTTAGTGTGAGGAATAAGTCCCCCATCTGTAAGAATCCCTAATACCAATTCCGGCAAAGGAGGAAAATTAAGAACTCCCTCTTTGCACAACAATTTTCCTCTTTCAAAATCAATTTCAATTAATTCACCTGAAGATATATTCTCCACTGCTTCTTTGCTTTGAATCACGGGAAGTCCCTGATTAATAGCATTCCGAAAAAATATTCTGGAGAATGATTGGGCTACAACAGCTCCCACTCCCGCATATTTTAGACAGGTAGCGGCTTGTTCCCGGGAACTGCCACAACCAAAATTCTTTCCCGCTACAATAATATCGTCCTTTTCAACTTCTTTGACAAACTTCGAATCAAGGTCTTCCAGGGCATGGAGTGCCATCTCTTTAGGATCGGAAATAGTATAAGTATATTTACCCGGAAAGATAATATCGGTATTTACATCATCACCATATTTCCATACTCTCCCTTTAATATTCACTTTAAATCCCCTCCTATATCGGTAATCTCACCACAAAGGGAAGAAATGGCCACAATAGCCGGACTGGCTAAATAAATCTCTGCCTCTTTACATCCCATTCTTCCCTTAAAATTTCTATTGGCAGTACTCAAACAAACTTCTCCGGGAGCTAAAGCCCCCTCATGGGCTCCCAAACAAGGGCCACATCCTGGATTCATGATTACCGCTCCGCTTTTGATTAATCCCTGAAGAATTCCTAATTCCATCGCCTGGGCAAAGATCTCCATTGAAGCAGGAAAGATTAAAAGTCTGACTCCCTTAGCAATTTTTTTACCATTAAGAATTTTACTGGCAACTTTTAGATCTTCCAATCTTCCATTGGTACAGGTTCCGATTAATGCCTGGTCAATTTTAGTTCCCGCCACCTTCGCTACCGATTTTACATTATCTACGGTATGAGGGCAGGCAATTTGAGGTTCCAAATCACTTATATCGTAATTCATAATTTTCTCATAGTCGGCATCAGCATCTGATTTTATTATTTGGTATTTTTTATTGGTCCTTGAAGCAAGCCATTGTATCGTTTTTTCGTCTGGTTCTACATAGCCGATCTTTGCTCCCATCTCCACTGCCATATTGCATAGAGTCATTCTGCCCCCCATATCCATTTCCTCAATTACTTTTCCGCAAAACTCTACTGCTTTATACAATGTACCGTCCGCACTTAAATTCCCAATAATGTAGAGGATAATATCTTTAGGATATATTCCGGAAGGTATTTTTCCTTCAATATTTATCTTGATAGTCTCCGGTACTCTAAGCCAGATTTCATCTGTTGCCCAGATGGAAGCCACTTCGCTTCTTCCAATCCCGGTGGAAAAAGCACCAAATGCTCCGTAGGTGGTAGTATGGGAATCCGCTCCCAATATGAGAGTTCCGGGAACGACGTGTCCTTTTTCGGGAAGAACCTGATGACAGACTCCGGTATTAATATCATAAAATTGTTCGATCTTCTGTTCCCGAACAAATTCTCTTATCTCTTTATGATTAGAAGCATATTTTTCTGTTGCGGCCGGGATACAATGATCCAGAGGAATGATTATCTTCTCCGGATGTTTTACTTTATCAATCCCAATTTGTTTGAATTTTTTAGCTATAGCGGCCGAATTATCATGAGACATGACTATATCCGGAGAAACAGTTACAATTTCTCCGCTAACTACATTTTTTTTACCCGATTTAAGGGCTAATACTTTCTCTGCAAAAGTCTTACCCATATCTTCCTCCTTAATATAAAGAACCTTTTTCTATAAATATTCTTTACTGAATAAAAGTATATTTTTATTTACCAACAGGTTTTGGTATTAAAGCTTATTTAAACTGTTCGAAGTTAGTAAAATCGGCATGGTGAACAATAATGGCTTCCGGAGTTCGCTGGGAACGATCTCCCTCCCAGGAATGAGAAGCAATAATGTGTATTACCTCCGGAGGAATGTCCAGACCGTAACAAAGACCTACTCCGGATATGGGGTGGCGAACTAACTTCCCTAAATTACTGGGTATAAATTTTCCATTTTTCTCCCTGTATTCTACCAATTTCCCAATATCGTGAAGCAGTGCTCCGGCAACAAGATAATTCTTATTTATTTTTACTTTATCTTTATAAATACTTTGAAGGGCTTCCGCTGCACTCGCGGAAACACTGACTACTCCCCTAATATGCTCAATCATATTACAAGGACAAGGGTCAATCAACAAAGTAAAAGGCATTCTTTGAAGGTCTTTCATTTCCCAGCCTCCGTTCGTAAGAGCTATCTCCCAGACTTTCAAAACCTTCTCTTTTAAATCTAAATCTTTAATTAAATCAAATTCTGGAATATATTTTAATAAATCTTCTCTCATTTTTTTCCTCCTTATTCCTCATAAGGTATTTTAATCTCTAAAAGCGGAGCATGTTGTTGAGCACCGTATACATCGGTCTCCCCGATGCTTCCTGAATCTACTTGCCTTACAATAGTAGCTTTTATGGCATTAGCTGGATCAAACTCTACAAAATGAAGCACCTTCTCAAGGGGAATATGATAAAGTTGCGCAATAAGCTCTTTAGTAATTACCTTGGTTTCCTTAACTTTTTGGTAAGTTTCTTTATCTTTAAAAATTATATCAAAGGTCAACTCAAAAGGACCGGCATTTTTACTTCTTATCACTTTTACTAAATCTATAATAGGAACTTCTTTAGCCATTTATGTATTCTCCTTTTTAAACTTATTATTATTTCAAATTTCTACCATTTCTATGGGAAAAAGCTCGTCGGGATCATCAACTTCTACCAAGTGATGAATATTAAATCTATACACCGCTCCGGTAGGTATATCCGATGGAGCATAGGGAAAAGCTAAATTACCCGCGGTTGCAATACGGCCTTTATAAGAATAATGCATTAAAGTAGAACGAGCAAAGGCGCAAATAGTGTTGGCCAGCCCCTGGTCTTTGGCTACGACTTCCAAAATAAGGCAAAGCTCATGAGAGGTAATCTCTTTTTGAGGCTCTAATTCTCCCATGACACCGTTCTTTCCATAAACATGGAAGATTAATCGATAATTTTGGTAAGGAATGCTATTAAAATAAGAGGCAACTGTTTTACGAACATGCTCTTCGCACTCATTGATTTGTTTAATCATAATTGGATCTCTTACCCCGGCAATAGATATAGTTCGATAAGCTACCTTACTTACCCCCTCTAATTTTATCTGAATAGTTTCGCTCCTCTTTAGTTTGGAACCTGATACCCGTACTGCTCTTTCATTATATTGCTCGAATTTACATCTCGTAACATCAACCATTCCTTCCGGGCCAATAATATGAAGTGGACTTGACTTTTCATATAGAGTATGGGCTGCTACCGTGCTGGGGATACATTTTCGTAGAGCATTAGTAGGTTCTACTATAAAACAATCCTCTCTTAGATATCCCATCATACAATCAGAAGTAGTTCCGGGTGTAGATGCCATGGCTCCACATTCTAAAATCTTTCCCAGGTGTAAAGCCAGTCCGGGATCATATCCTTCCTTAATGGGGAGGGCGGCAAACATAGCCGGGTCATTGGAGCGACCAGCAATAATCACCTCTGCCCCCATCTCTAAAGCCTTTATATGAGAATGTACCCCCATTACTGCCACAATTCGGATTGCCTCCTCTATATCTTTATAAGTTATTTCCGGCACAGGACCCAAAGGTTTTATCTTCCCTTGAGCCAGCTTTTTTTGAAGATAATCTTTTTCAACTTCTGCGTGAATCAAGGCCATCTTAAAGTGTAGATTTTTCTCTTTGGCAATTTCCTTTATTATTTCAACAGTCCAATTAAGATGAACCTCAGCACCTGAACCCCCGGCAGAACCGATAATAACCGGTATTTTATTTTTACAACCCGCTGTTAACATAAAAGTTAGATCTTTTTTAGTCGCTTCCTTGCTTACAATGCCCACGCCTGCACCTAATTTGTGGGGACCACCGTCTGTTGAGCCGGCATCAGCAGCAATGACATGGGGTTTTTTTTCTAAACCCTTCTGAAAAGATTCTGCTGGGAAACCATATCCCAACATTCCTACGGGTGATAGAACTCTTATCTCTTTCATAGTCTAATCTCCTCATTTTTACTGGATAATATTCTTAAAAATCTTGATCTTTATTCACCATTTCCCATTATTAAAATAATTTTCTGCCTAACTTTATATATTTGCTAATACTTCTCTCACCTTTCTCAGATGTTCCAGCATAGCTTCTCCTGCTTTTTCAGGTTCATGTTCTTTGACAGCCTGCAGTATTTTTTGGTGTTCCCGCCATCGTTCTTCCCGCCTTCCGGGAATTTGCTGAGTCTTTTCTCGTGTATCTTTTAATAAATCCAAGTGTAATTTTATTATATTAACAAAAACAAAATTATGAGAAGCACTCGCGACAGCTAAATGGAAATCTGTATCCGATTCTGTTTTTAAATCATCTTCTAAACTACCCTCTCCGTTCATTTTGTTCAAAGCTTTCTCAATTGATTCGATATCTTCGACGGTAGCCCTTTGGGCAGCCAGTGTGACAATTTTTACTTCAAATATTTCTCTTGCTTCTAATAACTCTAAAATAGAAGATTTTTCCAAACTTAACAGAATATTTTCTGTATCGTTAGGATCACTTTTTCTTATATCTCGAATAAATCTTCCTCCACCTGGTTTACTTTTTATTAATCCTCTCGACTCTAAAACTCGGAAAGCTTCCCTTAGAGAGCCTCTGCTTATAGATAATTTTTCAGCTAGCTCTCTCTCGGGAGGAAGCTTATCTCCCGGTTTCAATTCATTATTTTTAATTAACGCTACAATCTGATCTAATACGCTTTCATATAAACGAATAGGAGCAATTGCTTTAAATTCCATACTGACCTCTTTTGCTAAATGATTGGGTAATTGGGTGACCCAATTTACTATTTTAAATATACCACAAGTTGTTAAAAAAATCCCTCTTTTTTATGAAATTTTCTAATATTTTTAAAGTAGTAAGGGGGTTATTTCAGGTAAAATTAAAAACTCAAGTAGATAATTTGGGGGAGTAACAAAAAATAGTTGATCATCTTGTTTTTTTCTATACACTCTTAAAAGATATTTCTTTAGCGACTTTCAGGAGCTCTCTCTTCCATAAATCTATTTTATCTAAAGTAAAACGTATAGTAGGACCACTAATACTGATGGCTGTCGAAACTTCATTAATAGCATCCACTATCGGAGCCGCTACACATCTTATTCCCGGAGTACATTCTTCATCATCAATAGCAAATCCTTCAATCTTCACCTTATCTAAGGTCTGACTTAGTTCAGAAATATTTAAATCAATAGAACATTTATCCATATTATATAGCTGGTCAATTTTTTTTGAAGGAAGATGTGCTAATAATACTTTTCCCAAAGCAGTTAGATGTGCGGGAAACTTTTTGCCTATTTCGATATTCGATCTTAAAAGTTCATAGCTATCTGCTTTAGCAATATAAACTATATTAGCTCCGTCTAAAACTGCTAAACTTACACTTTCTTTGGTAAAATCACGTAAATTCTCTAAGAAGGGCATTGATTTTTTTATAATATCTGCTTCATTGTGGGAAACCAAAAAAGCCTTATTGAGAAAAGCGTAACCTAATTTATACTTTAAATTTAACGGATTTTGTTCAATGTAATTTTCATATTTTAAAGTACTGAGTAATCGATAAGTCGTACTAACACCTAAATTCAATACCTTATTTATCTCGGTTATACTTAATTCTTGCCTTGATTCCGAAAATAAATCCAAAATTTTTAAGCTTTTAATAACCGATTTTATGTAATAACCTTTTTTGTCTTTCATGGTATGAACCTTTTCCATCAATTCATTCAAATAATTCTTTGGCATCTATTATTTTCTCGAATACCTTCGCGAGCATGATAGGGTACCGGCAAAAACCAAGAATTGCTATTTTTTTTCTGCGCATAATAAGTTAATTAATCCTCCGATAAGTACTTTGGTGATCTCTGTTGCACTTTCCAAATCTACATATTCCTCCGGGGAGTGGACATTGTCTCCGTCCGCACCAATGATTATAGTGGGGAGATTCGCTCTATTTTTATCTCCTAGATAATTAAAATCCCCTACGCTGACAAAACTACTTAAGACCGGTTTTTGGCCAGATAATTCTTCAAAGGAATTTTCAAATTCCTTCACCAATTTATGTTCCTGTGAGGTAATATAAGATCCATATTCTTTTGCTTCCGGATAAGGGGCATTTCGAAATCCAATTTCGACTTCTGATTTTATATCTAAATTTTTAATAGCCTCTTCGACATCTTTCTTTACTCTCTCTTCGGTTTCGCCTATAACCACCTGCCTATCAGCTAATATTCTACATTTATCAGGAACGGAAAGTGTCTCTCCCCCACCTTCTATCACGAGGACACAGAGAGATCCTTCTCCCAAGAAAGGATGAAATCCTAATTTCATCTTCTGTAACTCTAAAACGATCTTAGAGGCATCGACGACTGCATTTACACCTAAATAGGGCATTGACCCGTGCGCAGCTTTTCTCTTAACCTGAATTTCATATAAATAACGCCCCCTTGCCCCAATAAGTAAACAGGGATTGTGTATATTTTTGGGAGCAAAGGCGGCAGACGGTTCGGTCACGATAGCCATATCACATTTGCTGGTGATCCCGTCTCTAATTAAGGCATCTGTTGTACTATCTCAATAATTCGGTAACTTTTTCTAACTTTTCTTAGGGGGGTCTGATAATAAATCCTCCCGTGCCCTCTTAAGTGGTTATATTCAAATAAGAAGTTTCCTAAATTATAGATAAAATCTTTGATTGAGTCAAATGAATTAGGATAGATGTCTTCTTGTCCTTTAGGATTTCTAAATAGATAAGCCGGGTACAATCATTCTCAAGGGCAGCGACATAAAGGTCTTTTACTTTAAACCTTACCCATTGCCTCCTCCAACACGCCCAAAGCCTCATCTAACTGTTCATCGCTAATCTCGAGTGAAACTAACATTCTAATAAGATTTTTATTGATTCCGGCAGTAGCAATAAATACACCGTTCTTGATACATTCCTGAACGATCAAGGCCGTTTCCTGAACAGCCGGTTCCTTAGTCTTATGGTCTTTTACCAATTCTATAGCTATCATCGCTCCCATCCCCCGAACCTCTCCTATCAGAGGATATTTCTCTTTCATTTGAAAAAATCGTTCTTTTAATCTTCTTCCAATCTTTTGGGCTCGATTTAAAAGGTGCTCTTCTTCAACAATCTTTAGCACTTCCAGAGCTGCCCGGCAGGCTATCGGATTACCTACATAAGTTCCGCCAATACATCCTCCGGGGAGAGTATCGGTAATTTCTTTTTTCGCAATCACTGCCGAAAGGGGCAGGCCGGCAGCCAAAGATTTAGCTAAACAGATTATATCCGGTTCTATATCCCAATTTTCTATTGCAAAAAATTTTCCGGTTCGACCTATCCCAGTCTGAATCTCATCGGTTATAAATAACATGCCGTATTTATCGGTCAGTTCTCTCAAATATTCCAAAAATCCTTCCTGAGGGACATTAAATCCTCCTTCTCCCTGGATAGGCTCGATAACAATAGCAGCAACAGATTCAGGGGTTACCGTATTTAGCAGATTTTTTTCAAAATCTTTCATATTAGTCATGGGATAAGAAGAACTGGGGAAAGGGAGCCGGTATATCTCTGGGGCAAAGGGTCCGAAGTGATATTTATAGGGCATCGCCTTATGAGTCATGGTCATGGTCAGGAGTGTACGGCCGTGAAAGGCGTTTTCGAAAACGATAATAGCCGGTCTTTTGGTATGAGCCCGGGCAATCTTTACCGCATTTTCTACCGCCTCTGCACCGGAGTTGAAAAAAGCCGCTGCTTTGGGAGTATTTCCAGGAGCTAACTCTACTAATTTCTCAGCCAGTTCTACCAGTGATTCATAGGGTATGGCAGTGAAATCGGTATGTAGATATTTTTCTGCCTGATCCTTAATAGCTTCTACTACTCTTATATGGGTATGTCCTACGGCCAGACATCCCCATCCACCAGTAAGGTCAATAAATTGATTACCGTCTACGTCAGTCACCAAGGCCCCCTCACCGTGAGCAATATAGCAGGGAGAAAGGGAACTCCCCATAGGTTTTGCGACATATTTTTCTCTCCTTTTAGCAATTTCCTGAGACTTGGGTCCTGGTAAGTTGGTTTTAAGGGAAATGAACTTATTCATTTAATAAAATCTCCTTTAATTTAAAATTTAAATTAAATAGTATAATTTTGATTCTTCCCTGTTTTTTAATTTTTCCTTATTGTGAATATATTATTCATAATGCAGAAATTCGGTCACTATTTTTATACTTACGACATGGTTTTCTGATATCCTTCTTTTTTTTAAAAAATATTTCAAATTAGTGGTTACTTTACGGTTGACTAGTAGCCTGAAGAGTTTTAAAATACCAAGTAAATATTCTACGTAAAGGCACGATTATGGGAGAAGAAAAAAGAAGATGTAATAAAATAACCACTTTTTCGCAGAGAAAACTATTGATAGAGACCTATCTTAAAACTGGCAATATTACTCAATCCAGCCGCAAAGCTGGGGTCGCTATTAATACCTTTCGAAGATGGTACCCACGTTACTTAGAAAACGGATTAGAGGGAATTAGAAAAACAAAAAAGTCTACTCAAAAAGATTTAGGAAGCATCAATAAAAAGTATAAGGATAGAATAATATACTTAAAAAAGAAACATCCTTTATGGGGTAGACGAACTATAGCTTTGATTATCTGTCGGGAAAATAACGACAAAAAAATAATTAGCCCAAGCGGAGTACAGAAAATTTTAAAAAAGGCAGGTTTGTGGGAGAAAGAGAAAAAAAGTCAAGATAAATAATTAATTGCATTACAATAAATAAGGAGGTAATAGATGAATTCACCCCCTTGTTTAGTCTATTCTTCTGCAATTGTTTTTAGAATAACAAATTTTATTACTCATTAATTTTATTTATCTAAAAATTGAAAAGGAGAAATTATTTCTTCTCCGTATTTTTTCTTCGCTGATTTTAATCTCTCGGTCTGTGCCCTTAACTCTTCAGTAAAGGCAGCGGGCATTTCGATATTTTCAAAAATCTTAGTCATCCTTTCCATTTTTTCCAGATATTTTACTACCCTTAGGGAAAACTGTTGAAGATATTCGGCCTTGGTATAATCTTTTCCCAGTTCGCGAACAAACAATATTTTTAAATCCTCATATTTGGGTATTCGTCCGATTGGAGTTTCGACGGCTTCTAATTCATCGTGCACTCTTCCTTCAGCCCAGAGAAGCCATACTTTCTTATCGAGCTTGCTATTTAAATAATAGCCGGATTCGTCTTTTAAGAAATAATTAGTGGTATAAATTTTAGGAACTTTCTTAAGCCCCTCGGCAAATTTTAGATGATTTTCTATATATATTCCCAAGGGTACCGAAATAAAGTCGAGGTTAGCCATCGGATTATATTTCCTCACTCCTCGAGCACCAAGGGTTGCGGCAGTGGTTTCGGATTCAACGGTAGCTCCCAAAAAAACACCATGCGCCCAGGTAAGTGATTCCACAATGGGAATAGTCGTATCAGAATCCCTTCCCCCATAAAAAATAGCTTTTATTGGTACCCCTTCAGGGTCATTGGCCTTGGGATCAATATTTTTTAGCTCCTTTAATCTAAGGGTATATCTTGCATTCTTATGGGAACAAGGAATTTCCTTGCCCTGGCTATCTTTTTTACCTTTGAACCACTCGCCTGAAAAATTAATTCCCTTATCCGGTATGTCTTTTTTCATCCCTTCCCAGTAAGGGCTTTGGTTATTGATCAAGACATTAGAAAAAATAATTTCACCCGGTGTAATTAAAGCCTGATAGATCACCGGATCATCTTCCGCATTTACACTATGGATGATGCCAAATATCCCTGATTCCATATTGACCGCCTTGATTACCCGGTCAATTTTTTTAAGATAAGCAATATCATCACCCACTATGGTCTGACCGGGGATCATGGCGGTACTGGTCTTCCCGCAAGCACTGGGGTAAGCCCCGGTAAAATAGCTTATCCGGTCTTTTGGTCCATGAACACCCATGATAAACATGTGTTCCGCCAACCACCCTTCTTCGTTGGCCTTTTTAATTGCTAATCTGAAAGCCAATTTCTTTAATCCTAAAGAGTTACCAGCATACTGATTATTAACCGAGTATACTCTATTTTCTTCGAGGTCAATATAAATCCTCCGTTTATCTATATCTGTGCTTACATTATTTTCTAATCTTCCGGCAGAGTGAAGGAAGAAAAAGAAATCGGGGGAACCATTAAGTTTTTTAAATTCTTCATACCCTTGCCGATAGAGAAGGTCTTCACTATGGGCAACATAAGCAGAATCAGTTATCTGCAGGGCTTTTAAGGAAAATACCGAAGCAGTGGGACCGAGAGAAAAAAATCTTACCAACATCTCCTTTCCGGCCATACTACCATCCAAGTAAGAAACTATTTCTTTAAGGCCTTTACCTTTTTCTATCGAATTAATATTGGTACCCCAATCTACCTCTCGGGATAATAAATATCTGGTATTGACTTTGTCTCTGCCTTGATCATAATAGCCATCAAAATGAATAGTATGACCTTCCATCTTTAATGTCTTTTCTTCTCCATTCCTTAGAGCTAATTCTCTTACATAGTCAATATCTTCTTTCGAATCGGTTATAACGGTTACTTTCGCCGGTTTACAGAGTTGAATGGCTTCTTCTACTGCTTTTATAGCCTTTTCGTTATTCAGTTCTGCTAATTTCCTTAAATTAATTTTATCCATAGATTTCCCCCCACTTAACTCTCAATATAATTAAAGAAATTCAGGTGTAATTGAGAACACACCCTTATCATAATCCAAATCACTAATTTCTGCTTACTTTTATAATTTCCCCATATCCCGGAGAAATGGTTATTTTCCCTTTATCAAAGACCACTGTTCCTCTGACTACAGTCTTTTCCGGTTTTCCGTAAACTTCCCATCCGTCATATACTAAGGCACTATCTCTACATTTAGTAAACATCTTATCTTTACAAATAATATCTTTCTTATCAGGGTCAAATATCACAAAATCCGCATCAGAGCCCACAGTAATCGTTCCTTTTCTGGGATATAAACCAAATATTCTTGCCGGATTTTCACAGATAAGTTCAACCATTTTATCTAATTTAATTTTCCCTTCCTTTACCGCAGTAAAAAGCAAGGGCAATCTGGTTGACAACCCTGGGAATCCCGCAGGAGGAGTAAAGATATCTTCACTTCCCTTTTCTTTTTCCTCTTTAGTATAAGGTGCGTGGTCACTTCCGATAATATCTATACTTCCATCTCTTACAAATTCCCACATTTTCAGTCTTTCTTCTTCACCTCTTAGGGGAGGGTTGCATTTGGCAAATACCCCTACTTTATTAAGGGCATTCTCATTAAGAAACAAATAGTGAGGACAGGTTTCTGCTACAACATATACTCCTTTAGATTTTGCTCTATTTACTAATTCTACAACCCCCGGTGTAGTAATATGACAAATTTCTACTTTTGCGCCAATTTTTTCAGCAAAGAGTAAAATCTTTGCTGCTGTCTCAATCTCGACAACTGGCGGACGAGACCTCCCGTGATATATGGGGGATATTTTTCCTTCACTTCTTAAGCGTGCAATATTTTTATTAACCATATCATTATTTTCTGTATGAAAACCAATCATTACTCCAGTCTGAGCAACTTTTTCCATCAGCTCATACTGGTCGCCGGTATTTGGTGCAGTAAGCCCTACAAACTCCTCTTTTCTTCCGGGAGGCGCTTCATGTAAAAAGGTTTTAAAAGCAACTATACCAGATTTAGCACAAGAGATTACATCATCTATACAATCCGTTCCTGCCGCTCCAAAAAAAGCTATATCGACGACAGCCTCCTGGTCTGCGATGTTCATTCTTCTTTTCACTATTTCTGGGGAATGTGGAGGTGGAAGAGAGATAGGCATTTCAATTACGGTAGTAACCCCACCCAAAGCAGCATCTTTTGTGCCGCTTTCAAAGGTCTCTCTTTCATCATGCCCGGGAGCCCTGATATGAACATGGGGGTCTATGGTTCCCGGCAGAACCATTTTGCCTCTTGCATCAATAACTTTTTCTGCCTCTAATTTTTCTTTACTGATGGTAGTAATTATTCCGTCCTTTATTCCAACATAACAATCTATCATCCTACCCTCAATAAATACCTTGTCTGACTTGATTACGAGATCAAGCTTTTTCATAGTTTATCCTCCGGATATTACTTCTTCAATATCTTTATCAACCAACACATTTCTAATTTCATTTTAAACTATTATAGCAGGAAAAATAAGAAAAAATTAAATGGTTATGACCCCTACCATAGTTTTTTCGCAATATATTTATTTATAAATATTTGCCCACTTTGCTTGTTGATGCTCCGTATCTGATAAGTGATTCTATTAACATCAATGCGCTAACTACTCCATCAATAACCGGAACTTCAATTATTTTTTCAATCTCTTTATCCATTCCAGCCATCCCTGCACATCCCAGGATAAGGACTTCTGCTCTATCCTCTTTTACTGCCTTTTCTCCTTCTTGAATAAGCTTTTCTCTTTTCTCTTTATCATTGGCAACTACTCCCAATCCGGTAGTTCTAATAGATGCACACCTATTCTCCAGACCATATTTTTTTACTAAATCCTCTTTTTGAGGAATTTTTTTTCTTTTTAAAGAAAGTATACTAAATTTATGCCCTAAAGGCAAAGCCAAGAGCATGGAAGCTTCTCCGATACCTATAACTGGTTTATCCGTCAATTCCCTCAGTAAGTCCACACCTATATCACTATGACAGGCAATAATAAATCCATCATATTTTTCTTTCCATTTTTGAAATCTTTCCAATAAATATTTTTCAGAAATAGCAGCATCATGATAACTTTCTATACCGGTGGGGGCTTCTTTAATCGATATAACCTTTACTTCTGTATCTGGTAAAGCATACTCTTGGCAAATTTTTTCAATACCCTCGGTTACTTCAGATGAGCTATTAGGATTGATACACAATATTTTCAAAATAAACCTCCTGTGAAAAAATATAGTATTACTTATTTGTCAATTAACTTACCCTGTTTTGCTATCTTTTCAGCAACATCTTCTAATCCGAGTTTCTCCAAACCTGTCCTGGTCTGCATCCCCGTTGTTTTATCCCATCCCCAAAGTTTATAAAATTCATCAAGCATCCCATTGTATTTATTTTCCTCTATTTTAAAACCTTTATAAGGTCCGGATTTTACTTCCTCCTCCCGAAACCTCTGGGGTGGAAGATCATCTTTGCGAGACATATCAGTGTGTAATGTGTTAAATGCTTTTTCAATATTTCTGCCTATGACTGCATAATGGTTCATCAGCTCATCTTCAGTCAAATCAAGACCCATTCCAGCATTAATAAGCTCTGCAAAATCTGCTATGGTAAGAAAATTAGCACCAGACCAGGTTCCTACGTAATTACAGATACCCAGGTTATCTTCTAATTCTTTCGTTTTTCCCTGCCATACTACTCCACTTGCTTGATTTTCGTAATTAATTACATTAAAATTACTAGGTCTCGGTTTAGGACCATATCTATTGCCTCCCATAGTTGCTCCTCTTAAATGTCTCCCCGCCACAGGCGAGGTAGATACAGCCAACGCCCAGCCCTTGGTAACACGAAAAGGTTCAATTGAAGGCTGGCCTTTTACTTGAATAAGATAATATTCTGAATGATGACCGATCTTTTTTGCCGCTTCTAACATGCCATCAGCTAATAAATCTCCAATTCCTTCTCGATAAGCCAGCTTTTTAATCAATTTATTTAAGGCATCTCCATTCCCCCAGGTCAATTCTAAACCCTCTGTATCTTCCTTATTTATAATGCCTTTTTCATATAATTCAAAAACCCAGGATAACCCAGCTGCCACATAATCACCGTCTAATCCTAATTCATTGGTAAGCAACCAGGACTCTACCACCGATTCAGGATCTGAAATATCAAAGCGGCAAGCATGTCCCATAATGGTATTAATCCAAAAACCCTCCCCTTTATTACCTTTATATTTTCCTTTATTTATTTCCATATAAGGCATGCATCCAGTAGGACAGGAATAACAAGCACGTACTCCTTTTTGCATATTAGGGACACCTGTTTTAAAATTCATTAACCTGACTCTATTTTCCTTCTCCCATTGATCATCTTGTCCATTTTTAACCACAATATTAGTATCCCATCCTTTCCATTCAGGATCGGAATATAGATTCAATGGGGCTTTCTGCATCATTTTCGTATTAGGTTCATTCTTACACTGCTGGTAGCATTTCGCTACTGTTCTCATAAATCTTTCCGGTTCATCAACTTCAATTTTTCCATGCCCTCGAACGACAATCGCTTTAAGTTTTTTATCTCCCATAACGCAGCCCACTCCCGAGCCACCTGCAGCTTTTGCGGTATCGATAATAATTGCAGAGCCTCTAACCCGATTTTCTCCGGCTGGTCCGATGGCAGCAATTTTTAGGTCATTATCACCCAGTCTTTCCCGTAATATTTTTTCTGTTTCAAAAACAGTTTTACCCCATATTAAATTAGCGTCTCTAATCTCAATTTGGTTATCATTTATAAATAAATAAACTGGTTTTTCTGATTTACCGATAATAATTATATTATCATATCCAACATATTTTAATTCTGCCCCCCAGAAACCTCCGACATTGGCTGAACCTTTTCCTCCGCTAAATACATTGATGGTGGAAACATCTACCCTGCAAGCACCAGGAGCCATTGTTCCCACTAAAGACCCTACTCCAAAACAGAGAAGATTCTCCGGATCATACCATTTTATTTTAGGCTCTATCTCATTAATCATAATAAGGGAATTAATCCCTCTGCCGCCTAATGTTTTTTCAGCATAACTTTTAGTATCTTCAGTCCATATTTTCTTATTCGATAAATCTACCCGTAAAATTTTACCGGCAAGGCAGCCTTTAATGCTTCCTTTTTTAATCATATTCTCTTGCCTCTTTTATCGCTTGAAGTGCTCCATAAATACAGTATTTGACACATAAAGGCTCTTTCTCGTTGATACATTGATCACAGGATATATCCTTGCGCCATTTTATGGTGCCATCTTGAGGATTGCGAGTTACATATATACTGCTACGATCTGGCCAGAAGGTTTTAGTGTGGTGAAAGGAACAGATTAATTGGCAAGTTTTACAAGCATAGCATAAATTACTATTTCTAATGATCTTCATAATTTTTCCTTTAAAAAACCAGATAAAGGATTGATATACTACCATACTAATATTGCTAATAATAAATGATAATTCCATATATTAGTTTTATATCGAGTAAAAATTTTTAAAATAATCGTTAATAACAAATTTTTTAAAATTGCATAGGGGTTGCAAATTTATTACAACCCCTACTTTAGATGATTTTATATTATCTATCCTTCCATTCTGGTGCTGGGTATGTAGGAGTATTTTCTTTGGAAGATTCAGGGTATACAATGACATATTTGCCATTTTGAACTTGTACTACGGGATGCGGCCATTTAATATTCTGTCCTTTTTCGTTAAAAGCTACTGCCGGCCAAGTAGCAAGTTCTAAGTCAAGAGTAGATAAAGCTTCTCTAACTTTTTCGGTTTCAATTGAGTCAGCCTTTTCTATAGCTAATTGAAGTAAAGTTCCAGCAGCACTGGCACTTGATACATGATATTCGGGCATATAGTCAGGCCCGAATTTATCTTTGCAGGCTTGTACGTAATCTGCAGTAGTTCCGAATACTTTATCACTATTCTTCATACCTGGCAGCCACCATTCACCTTCAAAAGCATATTCGGCGTCTGCTCCCAATTCCGATATAAAGCTGGGAATCATCACTCCTACTGAAAAAGCATAAATTTTAGGATTAATATTCAGTTCTTTACATTGTCTAATAGCCATTAAGCTATCTGCAGTGTAGCCGGCAACACCTAAAATATCAGGATTTAAGTTTTTCACTTGAGTAAGTAAGGTAGATATATCGGTGGCACCCGCAGGGTACTTTTCAAAAAGCACCACATCGAATCCTAATTCTTTACATTTATCTCTAAATCCTTCAGCACAACTTAATGGGAACAGATCATTTGCGGCTATAATAGCTACTGTTTTCGGTTTAGGGTCTAAATTCTCTGCCATATAGGCTATAGGTACCATTAACATAGGAGCCGGGGGAAGAACTGAAAATACATATTTGTAACCTCGTTCATAAATATTAACAGCATTTGCCTCAGGGGCAATGGTAATTTTTTTATATTTTTCCCCAATGGCTGTAGTGGCAAAGGTAATAGCACTAGAGAAGGGACCAAATAGAAAATCTACTTTATTTTGAGTGATCAGCATTTCGGTTAGTTTTGCACCTCTTACCGGAGTACTTTCATCATCATAATAAACCATCTTTACTTTATAATTTTTCCCTCCGGCAGTAATTCCTCCATGACTATTGACCCAATCTTCCCATACTTCGTATCCATCCTTAACCAATCTTCCTTCATAAGCAATTTTACCGGTCAAAGAAACTGCGACTCCAATTTTTATTATATTTTCCTGAGCAGATACTATCCCGGTTAAACCAAGCAATAACATACTGATTAACATGATAATAATTATTACTTTTTTCACTTTTTTTATCCTCCGTTCTATTTAATTGGAAAATTCTGTAAACAGCTCTCAGTATCTCTATTATTTCTTGTTTTATCTCATTTATCACCTTCCTTTTTCATTTTACTTTCAAGAATCACTTTACCAGGTCTTCATGCTGTACTTAATTATTAAGCTACCCCCAAATAAGCGGCCTTTATATGTTCGTTCTTGGCTAACTTATCGGCTTTATCATGAATAGATATCGCGCCTGCTTCCAATACATATCCTCTATCTGCAATATCAAGAGCAACTTTTACGTCTTGTTCCACCAATAATATGCCAATTCCTCTTTCCTTTCTTAATTTGGCTATTATATCAATCAGATCATCTACCACTACCGGGGCTAATCCCAAAGAAAGTTCATCAATGATAAGCAGGGTAGGATGAGACATTAAGGCTCTTCCTATGGCACACATCTGTTGTTCGCCACCGGATAAATTACCGGCAAGTTTTTTCCTATATCCTTTTAGCGGCTCAAAAAGTGTATAGACAAAATCTAAGTCTTCTTTTACACTTTGATCATACTTCCTTTGAAAAGCACCCATTAAAAGATTGTCTTCTACGGTTAAGCCAAAAAACAAATGTCTTCCCTCGGGAGCAAAACCGATTCCCATTTTTATTCTTTCAGAAGATATCATTTTACTAATATTGGTTCCCGAATATAATATTTCCCCTTTGGATGAGGACACCATGCCTACGATACTCTTTAATAGAGTACTTTTTCCTGCTCCATTTGCTCCAATTACACACACTACCTCTTTTTGTTTTATTTCCAAATTTATACCCCACAGAACTTGAATACTTTCATAACCTGCATCAAGATCGGAAACTTTCAATAATATATTATCCTTCATTATTTACCTCCTTGGCATACCTCTTCCCCAAATAGGCTTCAATAACTGCTGAATTATTCACTACTTCTTGAGGGATACCTTCAACTATCTTTCTGCCGTGATGTAAAACTACAATTCTATCGGAAATGCCCATTACTGCTTTCATAATATGTTCAATATATACGATAGTTAAATTTTTTTCCTGCCTGACTTTTTTAACTAAAGTACTTGCCTCTTCAGCTTCTGTGGGATTTAAACCCGCCATAACTTCATCTAAAAATAATACTTCAGGTTCCATAGCCAAAACTCGGGCAAATTCCATTTTTTTCAAATCAGGTAAAGTAATATCACTTACCGAAGCATCCTTTTTACTCGCCAGACCTACCAAATTTATTATTTCTCTAGTTCTTTTGGATGCATTTTTCATATCAGTATTTCTCTTATCCCTTCCGTAAAGGGAGCCGACCAACACATTTTCCTCAACCGTCATTCCGATTAAAGGTTTCACTACTTGAAAGGTACGGGTCAATCCACACCGGGCTATCTGGTAAGGTTTTAAATTAGTTATATCTAAATTTTTAAAAATTACTTTACCGGCGGTTTTAGGAAAAGCACCGGTGGCAAGATTGGTAAGGGTGGTCTTCCCTGCACCGTTAGGGCCAATTAAGCCAACTATTTCTCCCTTTTTTACTTCAAAGCTGACCTCATCTACTGCTTTTAAAGCTCCAAAATGCTTACTTACAGCCTGTATTTCTAAAATTACATTATTTTCTCCCACCTTATACACTCACCTTCTTTCTTAGTCTTAATTCTCTTTTTTTTATAAGATCAGCTATAGTCCCGGTAATTCCTTTGGGCACAAAGAATACAATGATAATAATAATAATTCCCAATACAGCGAGATGATACTCAAGAAAAGTGCCCCAAACTACCTCGGATAATAGAGAAATGACAAATGCACCAATGATGGGACCTAAAACACTGCCTGCTCCTCCAATAAGCATAATAACAATAGTATTAACTGCGATCATGACATCGAAAACTTCTTCAGGACCAATAAAAGACATCCAGTAGGCGTAAAGAGCACCGGCTATGCTGGTAAATAAAGCACTTATTGCCCAGGCAACTACTTTATGATAAGTGGTATTGATCCCCATAGAATTTGCTGCTTCTTCATTTGCCTTGATACTTCGTATCCCAAAACCAAATTTTGACTTGACTACCAAATATATGGTTAAACTGGTGATGACCATTAAGGCTAACATGGCTAAATAGAAGTAATTATAGGTTACTTCCGGAGATTTATTAATAATAGGTAAAGTGGTTCCCATTGCCCCTCCGGTTATCTCGGTAGCATTTTGCACTACCGATAAAATTGCTCCACTCATACCAATAGTAGCAATAGCAAAGTAATGACCTCGAAGTCTCAGCACCGGGAGTCCAAATAAAATACTAACCAAGATTGCAGTTAGAGCGGATAAGGGTAAAACAGCCAAAAAAGACATCCCTTTACTCATACCAATAGCAGTAATATAGGCTCCTATCCCAAAAAACATGGCATTACCAAAAGGAAGATAGCCCATATAACCGGACATAAGATTCATTCCTTGAGCAATTACCGCATACATAAAGATAGTAGTAATCACCCTAACCCAATAACCTGATATAAAGCGCGGTAAAAAGAAAAATATAATTATTCCGAGTATTATTAAAAAAACATTTACTTTTTTATTATTGAACACCTGCCTACGCTCCTCTCGTTTCAAATAATTCCTAAATTATCCAAAAAACTTTTTCCCCATAAGTCCGTATGGTCTCCAGAGTAACACACTTACCATAATGACCATACCGATAGCTTCTTGCCACTCCGAACCAAGGAATACTGCCCCCGCAGTTTCTGCAATCCCCAGGAGCAATCCTCCGGCAGCTGCACCCCAGATATTTCCCAATCCACCAAGTATGGCAATAATAAATACCTTCCCCACGATGGGACCTAAAAGATGGGGAGAAAAACTATAGATACTTGCCCAAAGAGAACCGGTTAATCCTGCCAAAGCAGTTCCCAAAGCAAAATTAATTAGGTACATTTTTTCTACATCTATCCCTACCGCCTGTGCTCCTTCTTTATCCAAGGCAACTGCCTGAATTCCTTTCCCGGTTTTCGTGTTCATCATAAAAAGATAGGTCAAATAAATTAATATGGCAGCCACAAAGAAAACTAAAAACTTTATTAAGGGAATATAGGCATCGCCAAATTGAAAATTACTACCAGCGTAAGTGACACGTATAGTACGATAATCAGCAGACCACACCTTCAGGATAATATTTTCTATCACCAATCGAAAAGCAAAAGTTAAAATAAGGGTAAAAACAATTCCACCTTTAAGTAATGGTTGTAAGAGGGTGCGATATATTCCTGCTCCTATGACAAAAAGGATACCGCCAGAAATTATCATACTGATAAAAGGATCGAGGTGAAATAAATTAAAAAATTCCAGGGAAATATAAGAACCTAATATAACCATTGCTCCATAGGACAAATTAATGATTCCGCTAATACCCCACTGCAAGGAAAAACCGATGCCCATTAAGGCATATAATCCCCCCAACAGAACAGCATTTATTAACATTTGTAAGTTCATGTAAATACTTCTCCTTCACAAAATTTGTAATCTATCATATACAAATCAAATAAAAAAAACAATGATTTTATCAAAATACAATGAAAAAAAATAGTGTTCTCTAATCGAAAAATTTTCTTATCTAAATTATTACCGTCCATATTGAAGTTTATTCTTTTCCGCTTATTAAAGCCAGAAGAGCCATTCTCACATAAAGTCCATTATGTGCCTGCCGAAAATATGCTGCCCCTTCATAATCATCAACATCGATAGCAATTTCATCAACTCTCGGCAAGGGATGAAGGATAGTGATACCTTTTTTCGCTTTTTTAATCATTTTTCTATTTATTACATACACACCTTTAACTTTTTCGTATTCTTCAGGATTTTCAAATCTTTCCCTTTGTACTCTCGTCACATAAACCAGGTCGCTGTCAGATAATGCTTTTCCCACATCTTCGGTTTCTTCAATTTCCGCTCCTCTGCTCCTGAGATCTTGAGTTATTTCTGCAGGCATTTTTAAAGATTCGGGAGATACAAAGATCATTTTATTTTGGAATAAAGTCATAAAGTAACCAAGGGAATGAACGGTTCTTCCGTTTTTTAAATCACCTAAAAAAGTAATGGTCTGTCCACTCAAAATTCCTTTTTCCTTGCGAATAGTATAAAGATCTAAAAGGGCTTGGGTGGGATGCTGTCCTGCCCCGTCACCACCATTAATTACCGGGTGAATAGCATTATCGGCAGCAATCTGGGCAGAACCTTTCATAGGATGACGTATCACAATAATATCTACATAACCATCTACTGTTCTTATGGTATCAGCCAGTGTTTCTCCTTTGGCTACAGAAGAAGTGGCAGCATTTGCCATACTGACTACTCGAGCACCCAATCTGTTAATGGCTGTTTCAAAAGAAAGTAGGGTGCGAGTACTCGGTTCAAAGAATAGGCTGGCTACTACCTGGCCTTCCAAACTGTTAATCACCTCTCCGCTTTTCACTCTTTTTTCAAATCTCGCAGCAGTATTCATGATCAAATCTAATTCTTTAAGTGAAAATTGGGCAGCGTTCAAAACATCTTTTCCTTTTAACATTTTTTACTCCTTTACATTTTATATCTTTTGTCTTACCGGCAACCCCACGATACCAACCATCATAGTGCCTTGTACTCCGGGTAATATTTAGTCCATCATCTTACTTTTCTATTATCGTCCCGCTTTGTTCTTTTAAGGCTTCTAAAGCATTATCCAAAGAGGTAATAATGGCTTTCTTCCCCCCATTTTCCAAAAATCTTAGACAAGCTTTCACCTTTGGTCCCATACTTCCCGCCAGAAAATGCCCTTCATCAAAATATTGTTTAGCTTCTTTGAAAGTTATTTTACCCAAACCTTTCTCATTATCTTTGCCATAATTAATTTTCGCTTCCTCTACATCAGTAAGAATTAAAAAAATATCGGCACCGACTATTTCCGCTAATCTCTCTCCGGCAAGGTCTTTATCTATCACTGCCTCAATCCCCTGGTAATTTCCCTTTTCGTCTTCTAACACCGGGATACCTCCACCACCTGAAGCAATGACAACTACCCCTGCATTGACTAACTTTTTAATCACTTCAGCTTCCAGGTTAGATATAGGATCCGGTGAAGGGACAGTTCTTCTCCAACAACGCTCTCCGTTGGGTTTAACTTGCTTAATTATATATTGAGGGTTATTCTGTTTCATCTCTTTAGCTTCTTCGGCGGTCAAAAAATTACCCACTGGTTTGGAAGCTTTATCTCCAAAAAATTCCGGGTCATTTTTGTCTACCAGGACCTGATTGATTATGGCACAAACCGGTACATCAAGTGCCATTTTTTTCAGATGATTTATCAAGGTCTGCTGCAGCATATAACCAATTTGACCTTGGGTCATAGCCCCTACTACATCCATAGGATGAGCCGGAACAACCTCTTGAGATAGCTTTTGCTGTACCATTAAATTGCCGACTTGCGGTCCGTTTCCATGGGTGATGATTAACCGATCTTCCTGGTCGAGATTTTTGATAATTTCCGAAATATGTTTGGTGGTCTTCCTGCAATTATTGAATTGTTCCTCTGAAGATCCCTTTTCGTTTGATTGTTTTATTGCATTTCCGCCTAAGGCTATTAAAATTACTTTCGCCATTGATATTTTCTCTCCTTTTAATATATTATTTATCCTAAAATAGAAATTTTAGAGCTTAATGAAATCTTTCCAAATTTTCTAATTCCTCTATTTCTCTCAATATAAATATTTTTCCTTCTTATGTCCCAGCATTTCGGATAATTTTTGCGATGCATCAAGCAAAATGGCGGTAAGTTTTCCTATATTGTTCTTAGATATCCTCCTGGACAACCCGGTAATAGTGATACTGGCAACAACTTCTCTATTAATATTTTTAATGGGGGCTGAAATAGCTTTCGCACCTTCTTCGAGTTCTTCATCGCAAAAAGCAAATCCCTTATCTTTTATTTGCTTTAAATGGTTTTCTAATTCTTGGGGATCTGTTATGGTTTTGGAGGTATATTTATGCAGATTTTTTTTATTGATAATACTATTAATTTCTTTTGGCTGTCGATATGCCAAAAGAACCTTGGCTGAAGCAGCACAATGAAATGGCATTTTCTTTCCAATCTCAACAAAAAGATGGGTATTTGTATCAAAAGAAGGAGTTATTGAGTCTATACAAATGCCTTTGCTATTGTACCAAATAGTTAAAAAAGTAGTAAGCTTCGTTTCCCAACAAATTTCTTTTAGAATAGGTTTGGCGATTTGCCTAAAATCAAAAGAGTTATAAAATGAATTTGAATATTTAACTACTTGCAGACCTAATTTATATTTGGATGTTTCTTCTTCCTGGGTAACCAGTGAATATTTTGATAAGGTATTTAGTATTCGGTGGATGGTACTCTTGGGGAAGGATAATTGAGCGCTTAATTCAGTTATTCCTACGCTTCTTTCTATTTCGCTAAGATAATTTAAAATCTTTATAGATTTTTCAATTGAACTCATCTGATGGTTTTCCTTTCATCATTATGTTCCATTATATAGAAAACTGTTCCATACTATCATTAAAGGTAGTATATCACATAAAAACTAAAAAATCTTCTTTTTTTAAAAAAATTGATCCTTTTTTTAGTTATTCCCATTTCTTGACCAAGATATTTAAATTATTGATATCTGAAGTATTGAAAATTAATTTATTTTTCTATTCAAAAAGTTATTCACTATCAGTGATGGTCTTTAATTTTCGAAGCGTCAGGATCAACCATACTTCATCACCGGTCTTCAAATTCATACTAACAAATATCTCCTGAGGTAATTTTATCTTCAGAGAATTTCTTCCGATTCCTACGGTACAGTATACCGTAGAAGGTGATTCCCAAATTTCTATTAATCTGCCTTTGACCCTGTTTATACCAGGACCGGGAGGAATAGCATCGGAAAGATAGATATCTTCCGGTAAAATTGCTATCTTCTTTATCTTCTCTCTTTCACTGGAAACTAACAAAGAAATGTCTCCACATTTTACCTCTATTAACCCAAAACTTAACCTGTTACAGTCATCACAAGTTAAAATATTGGGTGCCCCGATAAAATCATTAACTGCCTCCGTTGGGTGAAAAAATATCTCTTGGGGAGGACCAATTTGCTCTACTCTTCCTTTATCAAGAACGGCAATTCTGTCTGCCATTTCCTCCGCCTCATAAAAATTGTGGGTAACGTAAAGGGTAGTGATTCCCAATTTTTTCTGCAAAGTTTTAAATTCGGTTCGAAGATATTTAGAAGTACGGTAATCCAAACTGTTCATCGGCTCATCAAGAAGTAGAATGCGCGGAGAATTAGCTAAAGCCCTCGCTAAGGCTACTCTCTGCTTTTCTCCCCCGCTTAATTCTTTGGGAAAACGAGACGATAAGTGTTTTATTTTCATTATTTGAAGAAATTCTTCAACTTTTAGCTTTATTTTATTAGACAGTTTTTTCTGCACTCTCAAACCATAAGCGATGTTAGCAGCCACATTTAAATGAGGAAATAAATTTAGTTCTTGGAATAAGTAACCTATTTTCCTCATGTTAGCAGGCAATCCGTCTATCGGATTACCATCAAATAACACAGATCCTTCATAATCAATTAACCCGGCTATAACATTTAATAAAGTGCTTTTTCCTGCCCCATTCGGTCCCAGTAAGACCAACAGTTCTTTATCAAATATCTCTAAATCAATATTTTTACAGATATATTTAGAAATGTTTTTAAGTTTGATAGATGACATATTATCTCCATCGATTGGTTAGCTTTTTTTCCCAGTAGGCAAAAAATTTCTCAAAAGAAAGACACATTAACCCTAAAACCATTAGACATACTATAATAATATCTATACGAATAAGACTTTCCGCCTTCATCATTAAGGCACCAATCCCGGTGGGAATGGCTACCATCTCTGCCGCTATGATTACCCGCCAGGCCATCCCTGATTCTAATTTCAGTCCGGTAAAAATATTAGGTAGAGCCAAGGGAATGACTACGGTACTTAAAATCTTTAAGTCAGAAGCACCTAACGTTCTGGCTGCAAAGATATAATTCTTATTAACTTGTTTAATCCCGGTGATGGTATTATAAAGGATAGGAAAAAAGGAGCAGATAAATATAATGGCAATCGGTAAGATCTCACCGATACCGAACCACAACATCAATAAAGGAAGCCACCCCAGGGGAGGAATAGGATAAAGTAAACTGATGATAGGATTTAATGCCTTATGGGCTAAATAGTTCCATCCCATCATAATTCCCATCAATAATCCGGTAAAAGAACCCATAAAAAAACCTATAAGAACCCGGATTAAACTGCTGAAGAAATTAGGTCCTAATACCCCGTTTGTGCTTAAATACCAAAACTCTTTTGCTACCGTAAAAAAAGAAGGAAAGAAAAATTGTCCGGGGAACAGATCAAAACGGGCAATGATCTCCCATATTCCCAGAAAGATAATAATGGGAATTATCTCCCATTTTAATTTAAATATTTTTACTTTTTTCATGGTTTTATCAAACTCAAATCTATTATTTCCTCGGCTTTAAAACTGCTTTTAATGTAACCTAATTGAACAACATAATCTATGGTTTCTTGAACTACTTCGGGATCAATGCCGGTGACATATTCCAACCTATCCATAGACTTTAATAAAACCTCGGGAGTCATCTCTGTCTGAGTAGCTATACCGGCTATTTCCACAGGGAAAAGGTTTCCCCCGGCTTCCTGCAATTGCCGAGCTACAATCTCCGCCGCTTCCCGAGGATTTTGATTAATCCAATCAGTCGCTTTTTGGGTTATTCTTACTAATTTTTCCACGACTTCAGGAGTGTCTCTTATCAATTCTTCTTTGACTACCAGAACGCTCCCCTGCATCTCCGGCCAGATTTTCTGACTTGTTAGCAGCATTTTAAAACCAAAAGCTTCAGCCATAGTAGCCCATTGTTCAGGGAGAAAGGCAGCATCTAATTGCCCTGTTTTAATAGCTAAGACCTGTTTTGGAGGGTTCATTCGCCGGATATTATTTAATATTTTTTTCTCATCTAAATTATATTTATCTATCGTTTTGTGGAGAAGCACATCTACTGCCCCGCCTTCCCTGACACATCCGATACGAATTCCTGATTCTTCTAAATCCTTAACATTTTTTATCTTCTCGGGATTAACCGCCAAACCATAACCGTACTTATGGGTCCCGGCTACTATTTTAATAGGAACTTCAGCATTAGCATAGACATTTATCGCCGGTATTAAACACATATAGGCCACCTGAATGTCGCCCCGAGCCAGGGCAGAGGCCAAAGCCATGCCGGTTACATAACTTTCATAGGAATTCAGATTTAGGCCTTCTTCCTCAAACCAGCCCTTATCCTGACTTATGTAGGCACAGGCAGCATGGTCCATAAATTCTACCGCCATACCGATAGAAAGCGCTTTTGAAGGCAAGGGCGCGCATTCACCAAAAGATGCAAAAACTAATAATCCTAATACTAATAATTTAAGTACTTTCTTCATAAATTTTCCTCTTTCCTGGTTTTCTTTAATGTCCGCAGTAACAGTATTGTTCATACCCTTTAAGGTAAGTAACTCCGGCAATAGTCACTCCATAAAATAGTATCGGCTTTCCTATTAACAATGAAGTGAGGGTGTGATTAACTACGGTAGTTCCGGTAGCCAGAATCACCTCTGCCCAGGATAATATTTCTTGGGTATGAGCAGGATCCTCTATTAATACTCCGCATCTTCTTTGCCCCAGGTTATCTGGATCTAAATCTACTACTCTGATTTCAAATTGAGCTGCTAAAGCCTCCACCATAGCTGGCTGCATTCCGATAAAAGCGATACGAGGATTGCCAAATCGCTCTTTGATATAATCTGCCAGGTGAGCAGCGCACTCTCCCGGTTCTTTATCTTTGCAGTGAACTGTTTTACAAATATAATTTAGGTATCGCAACACCGCATTTACAGTAGAAATAAAAACCGCCCTATTAAAATTATTATCCAGAGGCAGATTTAAAATTTCCTGTAAACTACCGCTATAATTTCCCGGCATATCCGTAAAAGCCTGCCCTAAACTCCCTTTAAACCCTGCTTGAAGCATTACTTCTTTCCCTTTTAATAGAGGAAAATCATTGCGCTCTGGTTTTCCGATCACTTCTTGGGGGGTTAAAGATCGGGCACTCACTACTTCTACTTTTTGGGATAATAAGTCATCTTCTATGATTAGATTAAAAAATTTCTCTTTTATATCCTTATAAAAATCCATCTTTTTCTCTCTCCTTTTTATTTCACCAGCAGAAAAAACATTGGGGATAGCGACAAACTGCACAATTTAAACAAAATCCTCCTTCTCCCATCTTTATAAAATCCTCTTTGGTGAAAATCTCTCCCACAAATATTCTTGGTAGTACTACGTCTAAAATGGTAGTTCTATAATACATGGCACAACCGGGAACTCCTAATAAGACAGTCTCACCCAGATAAGCCATCATAAACATATTTCCCGGTTGAACCGGCGCACCATAAGTTACTATTTTTGCTCCACTCTCTCTTATCGCCCCAGGGGTAAGATCATCAGGATCTACGGACATACCTCCCGTTAGTATGATCAAATCAGCTTCTTGCTGCTTAAAATGTAAAATTTCTTTTTTTATTTCTTCTATAACATCCGGACAAAAAGTTTGACTAAGATATTGGGCTGGAAAAAATTCTAGTTTTTTTCTTATTACCGGTCCAAATTTATCCTGAATTCTTTTTTTATATATTTCATTGCCCGTAGTTATCAGAGCAGTTTTTAATTTTTTATATTTTTTAATTTCAAAGACTTTACTTTCTCCCCGGCATAAATCTTCGATTTCAATTAAATTCTCCTCCCTGGTAGTCAGAGGGATAATTCGAACACCGGCTAATTTTTGACCCCTATCCACTATAAAATTCTGAGGAAGAGATGCAATAGAAATATCTTTAATAGAGTTTATCCGGTATAAAAGTTCAAAATTAATTTTAAATACACCTTTCTCTTTTGATTTTAAAACAGACTTTCCTTCTTTCGGTTCATCATAATCTACATTTTCTCCTGCTACTGCCCGGGCTATACGAAGCGCCGCTTCATCTTCGTGAATTTCACCAGCTTTCGGTTCCCATATATATATCTGTTCTTTCCCTAACTTCAATAGTTTTTCTACATCTTCTTTCTGGATAATATGACCTTTTTTAAAAGCCCTTCCTTTAAATCCCCCAGGGATAATTCGGGTAATATCGTGACATAATATCATTCCTACTGCTTTTTCTACCGGAATCTTTTTCATTATATTTGAAATAACACCCCCATCTAATTGTTATACTTTTATTTGTATAACGTAAAACAAAAAAAGACTATTCTTTTTCTTGAAATATTTTCTTATAAAGTGAATTCAAATTCTGGTCCGCTTTCTCCCGAAATAGCTTAAACTTCATTATCAATTCTCTTGCTTCCTCGGTAATCTCTGACCCTCCTCCTCTTTCCCCTCCGACTTTTCTTTTTAAAAGATTAAATCCTAATCTTCTTTCTAAATCTCTCATTAGATTCCAGGCTTGGGAATAAGACATGTTTATTCCCTCTGCCGCCTGTCTTAGGGAACCGGTTGTTTCTATCCGATGAAGGATATCCAAGGGACCATTGCCAAAGGCTTTTTCTCCATTATTTTCTAGCCACAGTTTATATCTTAATTTCAATTTCATCACTTCCTGTAAACATTTACTCTCGTCTCACTATATCTTGTTTTGGTAAATTTATTTATTTGATTCGAAAAGTATTATATTTTATAAATATTTTCATATTCAACTTTCTCATCTTGTAAAATTTTTTCTATTTTCGCTTTATCTTCATCATTAAAACGTAAACAAACACCACAGTCTGAGCTTAAGTGCCGGGGGATAGGAATAAGATTTATTTTTAAATTTTCTTTTTCAGTTAAACTTTCCGCTCTTATTGCTGCACTGGTAGAAAAAAATATGACTACGCTAAAATTTTCTTTCATGAACAGTAATCCTTTCCGAGTTATTTCTCTTTAGCAATATTTTTTACCGCCATAATGACCTGGTCTACTTCTTTAAAAGTATTAAACCAACTCATGCTAAAACGAACCGTTCCCGTAGGAAAAGTACCAATAGTTTTATGAGTAACCGGGGAACAATGCAAGCCAACCCGGCACATAATATTATATTCTTCGTTAAGCTTTAATCCCACTTCTGAAGGCAATTGGTCCTTAACATTAAAAGAAATAACCGCTATCCGATCTTTTCCCTGTCCTTCTCCATAAATTATTACTCCCGGTATTTCTTTTAATCCGGTAACTAATTTCTGATGTAAACGAAGTTCATGTTGACGAATTTTATCAATCCCTTCTTTCAGGACAAATCGAACACCCTCATTTAATCCGGCCAAGCCTACTGTATTGGGAGTTCCACTTTCATAGATATCCGGTAGGAAATTTGGCTGCTCTTCTGACTCTGAACGGCTGCCTGTCCCCCCGGTCTTTAAGGGACTTAATTTTTTAACATTCACTCTTTCTCCGATTACCAACCCTCCTGTACCTTGTGGTCCAAAAAGAGCTTTGTGGCCGGTAAAAGCCAAAAGGTCAATATTATCTTTTTTAAAATCTAAAGGATAACAGCCTGCAGTTTGAGCTGTATCTACTAAAAAAAGAATATCGTGTCTTTTGGCGATCTCTCCCACAACAGTAATAGGTAGTAGACTACCTATTACATTAGAGCCGTGATTTAAGACGATTAATCTGGTATTTTTTTTAATCGATTTTTCTATATCTTGGGGTTCAAGAAAACCTTTAGGCGAAAAAGAAACTAATTCAACCTCTATCCCTTCTTTCTCCAATTCTCGAAGAGGCCGCATAACTGAATTATGTTCCAAGCTGCTGGTAATTACCTGGTCTCCAGGCCTTAGCAGCCCCTTCAAAGCAAGATTTAAAGCCTCGGTGACATTCAAAGTAAATATAATTCGCAAAGGATCATCGACATTAAATAATTCCGCTAAACTCTCTCTGACCCGATAAATAATACGCCCAGCCTCTATAGAAAGCCGATGACCGGAACGCCCGGGGCTGGCACCGACTTTTTCCAAAAAATGAAGCATCGCCTCGCTTACCTCTTTAGGTTTGGGATAAGAGGTAGCTGCATTATCGAAATAAATCATAATTTTCCCTTTCAAACTCATTTTTTCTATTTGGAAATGGTAAGTAAATATTCTCCACCCTCTTCCTTTGCTTCTACTTTCCAGTCTGCATTTTCAGCCATCCGAGTAATATTATCTTTAGCCGTTCCGGTATCTATTAAAACCTCTAAAATTCCTTTTTTTATCTCCAACAGTTTGTTTCTAACCGTTACTACCGGAAGCGGACAGGAAAATCCCCGGACATCGATTTTCTCACTCATAAGCTTATGCCTCTTTTTTCTTTTTTACTAAATCACTCATACTAATTCCAATGATAAGACAGATAATTAATCCGGTAATAACTGAAGCAGGTCCCCAAAGACCCGGTCCTTCCGAGGAGCTAGCTATAGCAAAATTATGAGCAAAGCCTGCTCCCGCAATCATCCCCAGAACAAATACAGCGGCATCGGCATCGCCCTCCCCGGAAAGGAAGAGTTGGCGGCCGGGACAACCTCCGGCTAAGGTAAAAGACAATCCAGCTAAAACCATGCCTCCAAAATTCCATAATTGGTTAGTATGGGCAATGGGTTGATCCTGGAAACCGGGATGGAATTGTTTTAATATCAGATTACTTATCAAAGCAGCCAATAACAGACTCACCACTCCTGTAAAAAGGTAAGTATCTTTAATAAGGATCACATCTCGAACGGCTGCCACGGTACAAAACCTGGTTCTTTGGGCAAAAAATCCAATTAACATTGCGATGACCAATGCTATCAATATAGGAGCATGCTGAGCTCCAGCTCCCCCCCTACTAAAGAAAACCGCCCCTGAAGGCAATTGAGGCCGAAAAATAAGAAGTAGAAAAAGCCCTACCATGATAAGCGGCATAATCCAACCGACTAAAGGATAAACTTCTTGGTTTCGGCCTAAATTATAACCTGATTTAATAAAAAATATTCCTATCCAAATCCCTACTACTAATCCCGCCAATCCAAAAAGGGCATTGCCATCGCCACCGGCCAATCGTAACAAAGTGCGCCAGGGACAACCCAAAAAGACTAAGGCGCCGATCATCGCCAAAAAACCTAAGACAAAACGGATAAGGGGGGACGAACCAGCCCGGGGTTTAAACTCCTTAAATATGAGGGCTGCTATTAAAGAACCTAAAACAAAACCGATGATTTCAGGGCGAATATATTGCACTGCTGCTGCCCGATGAAAACCTAAAGCGCCGGCAATATCCCGCAACATACAGGCTACACAAATCCCCATATTAGCCGGATTCCCTAATTTTTGTAAAAAGGCTGCGGAAATACCAATAAAGATTCCGGTAAAAATGATATTCTTTCGAGAACAAAAAAATTTTTTTAACATAACTTTATATATTTCCCTTCTTACTTCTTTTGTATTGAATAATTTGGGCAATGATACTGACTGCAATCTCATCGGGAGTCTGGGCTCCAATATCAATCCCGATGGGGGCATGAACTTGGTTCAGCGCTTCTTGGGATATTCCCTTTTTTATTAAATGTTGAAAGATAGTGGCATTCTTTTTCCGACTTCCGATCATCCCTATATAGGCAGCACCTGACCCAATCACTGATGTCAAGACTTCTTCATCTTTCAAATGCCCTCGGGTTAATATAATAATATAGGTAGAAGGGGTAATATTAAGATGGGTTAGAGCTTCTTCTATTTCTTCAGCTATTACTTCATCGGCTTCCGGAAATCTATCTTGATTGGCAAATTCTTTTCGATCATCAACAATAATTACTTTAAATCCCGCCATTTTGGCCAATTTAGAGACACAGACAGCAATATGGCCTGCCCCGAAAATCAATACTTCTTCTTTGGGTTGCAGGATATCTATAAAAACTTTCATCTCACCACCACAAATAGCTCCTTCATCCAAGGCAGACTGTTCTTTGGTTAAATGGTAAGTTAAAAGCTTTCCCTTGCCTTCCTTTAGTGCCTGTTTTACTTCCTCGATTACTTTACTTTCGGTTATTCCGCCTCCGATACTTCCGGCTATCAAGCCATCCTTGCTCACTATCATCTTCGCTCCCAATTCTCTTGGAGTAGAACCATCAGTTTCCACCACAGTAACTAAAGCAACTGTTTCACCTTTATCAATTCTTCTAATCGCTTCTTTTAAGATCTCTGACATCTACTCTCCCCTCCTTTTACAAAATTACCTCTATCACCTAATCGTTATTCTAATATAAATATAACGGAATGTAAAAAAATTTTTCCTTAGCTATTTTTTATTTAAATAAGCGCAGATTGCCTCTAAAACTGCTCCTCCCAACGAACGAGCTTTATCGGAAACGGTAAAGCAGTAATCTCTAATTCCTCTCGGGTCAATGTCGCCAACCTTCATCCCCTTGGTAACCTTACTTTGAGAATGAATTAATCCCCTCAGAACACCAGATATTTCTGCTTTTAAAGGAACTCCCTCCACTTCTGCAATGATCTCACCTGACTTAATTAAATCTCCTATTTGATGCAATGGTACAATTTTACCTTCAACCGGAGCTCGCAGTAATCTTCTGTTAGATTCTCCCCCTACTTCTCCGGGCACACCGGTATCCGGTATAGCCTGCCCTTGATAGTAAACTCTCCCCAGGTAATGCCCTCGCTTGGTTTCTATGACTACATCAACATCCTCCTCTGCGGTAAATCCCGGACCTAATCCGATGACCAGAGGAGCTTGATCTTTCCTGGTTCCTAAATTACGTTTGGCCAAAATAGCATCCACTAAAACAGTAGGGAAAAGTTTTTTAATACAACTTCCTTTCGGATCTATTAAAACCGGGATCTTTCCCTGCTTAATAGCATCTTTCGCTTTTTCCCAGGAAGGAATTAAAACAGCTTCTATCTCTTCTACCATAGCCTTACCCTCATAAACTGCCCGAGCAAAAGAAACGGGAAGACGGATGACGGTAGGACGTTCTATTTCTAAAATCATTACCGGAAATCCAGCTCGAAAAAGCCTTACAGCCACCCCGGTGGCCAGATCTCCTCCGCCGCGAATAACTATCAATATATTATCCAAATTCAATTTTCCCTTCTATTATCTAATAATTTTAAATACCTCTGGGCTTTTAAATAATCTTCTTCTTGATCAATATCAAATAAAATTGTTTCATCTGGAATATTTACTCTTTTTACCTTTTCGGGATGGGCTTTAATTAACACTCTCCCTCCTACATCACCAGTTACCGCCATTAATTCATCTTTCCAGTAAATATCAAAAAGAACCGGATTACCTCGCTTATCCTTAAAATAAGGTACCACTATTTCTGCTTTGCCCGGAGAAAAAGATTTTATTAATTGATTTATAACTTTAGAAGTAATTAAGGGTTGATCTCCTAAAATTAGAAAAAATCCTTCTACTTCCTGAATGTCTATTTTTAGCAAAGCCTTCTTAATTGAAGTACTCATTCCTTTACGAAAATCAGGATTAAGCACAATTTCAGCTCCCCAGCTTTCACCTATCTTGATCATCTCTTTATCTTCCGGGCGGAGCACCAAAAAATATTTATCTAAAGGAGCTAATTTTGCTGCTTGCAACACCCATTCTATCAGTTGCTTATCACCTAAGGGAAGAGTTAGTTTTACTTTGCCCATCCTTTTACCTTCACCTGCCGCTAAAATGATTCCGTAGATCATGGCGTTTTTTCCTCTCTGATCACTTCAGCTACCACTTCCTTCTGATTCGCTGCTCCAATGATTATATTACTTATTTTTCGATGACAGATTTTTAAAACCTGGAAAGTCAATTCTTCTGCCTTTTTTAGATCTTTAGAGTTTTCTACTTTATTAATAAAAAGATGGCGGCGGCAACCCGGAGGGGTTCCTTTAAATAAACCTTCGGGATGGCAGATTAAAAGAGATAAAGCTTCCATCCCAATCCTTTCTCCCAATTTTACTCCGGTCAGCTGAGAGAAAATTTCAGAACGAAAAACACTTTCTTCCCTCAAAGAAAGACCCAGGGCATCAAGACCAATCACTCCGATTAAATCTGTAGTCGATAAAGGAATGACCGGTTCGTGAGACGCCGGGGCTTTTACCGGTCTCCCCGCTGCCCCATCAGCTTCTACCAAGAAATAATCGGCCAACTTATCCTTCCACCCTTTATCCAACCAGTCAGGGGGCGGACCGGATACTTTTTCCTCTCCATTATCCTCGATCTTCTCTCCAATAACTACCAATTTACCGTTTTTACTTTTCATAGAAAAGTATTGTTTAACCAATTTCCGAATGGACTCTTCGTCGTGGCCTTCAACTAATTTGCCCTTTTTTATAAAAGGAGCCAACTGCCAGGTAAACATCTTAGTAGTAGCAGTTAGGATCATCCGCTTATTTTTAAGAAGCAGCTCTTCGGCTAATCGATTAAAAAGGGTGCTCTTCCCTCCGGCTCCTACTAAAGATATAAAGGCCTTTTCTTTTAGATCTAACGCCTCACTGATTAACATTTTATTCAATCCTTATTTAATTATGATAGTAATTTAACTTTTTAAACAAAGGTTTTTAAGGGATACATAGTTTATTTTTTAAAGTAATCTTTTTTTAAAGCTCTGATTATTTTCTCCGAACCGATTCTCACCTGCACAACCAAACATCACGGCAAAAAGGATAACCACCTGGGAGCAGATATAATTAAACTCTTATTTTTTTGATTGGTTACCATTCTTCCAACATGTGGTTTATTTACCAACTGAATTGCAGGTATATTGAGCGTATTCTGAAATTTAATCAAGCTATTGGAGATATTTTCATCTGATAATTTACATTCAATCAGCAATATAGGATAATGATCTTTACAAATAAGAAAATCAACTTCTTCTTTTTCTTTATTGCGAATATAATGCAGGGAAAAATATCCTAATCCCAAATCGTTCCAATTAAAAATTGCCCTGTATAACTCTAAGCCAATCATATTCTCAAAACGTATACTTCGATCATTTATTTGTGCATAGTCAAAAAGATAAACCTTTTTTTCCTTTTTAATTGCCCGGGAAATTTTATGTGTCCATGGTGATATTCGAAATATCAAATAATGGATCTCAAATACTTCGAGCCAGGTTTTGACACTGTCCACAGATACTTGGACATCTGAATTTAATGAACTTAAAGAAAGAGGATTACCTACCTTTAGCGGTAAGAGGGAATACAAAATTTCCAGGGAATCAAACTTTTTGATTTGAGTTAAATCTCGAATATCTTCCCGAATTAACTGGTGCTGATAATTGTTTGACCATAATCGGTAAAAATCCTTTTCCCCTTTCAAAAACGGTTCAGGGAATCCACTAAGTTCAAAAAGATCATCCCACAGACCATAGTCCGTTTGATTATCCTCTTGAAAATGAAAGGGATTGCTTATGAAATCCGTTATCGAGTTTTGTTTATTTATCAATTCTGAATAGGTAAAAGGCAATAGATGAAATTTCATATATCTGCCAGCCAGGGAATCTCCACCTTCTTGATACAAATCTAATCTACCGCTACCGGTGACAAGAATCTTATATTCTTCAGCAAATCTGTCATAAACTCCCTTGAGGTAATTCTTCCAATTGCTGTATTTATGAATTTCATCAAAAATAACCAAAGGAATCGATTCATCCATCCGGTCGACTTTCTCAAAGAAGTAAGGATCCCGTATCAATGTTCTCTTGCTAGGAATATCATCCCAATTAAAGTAAACTTGATTTTTAAAATCTCTGGCAATTATCTTTGCAAAGGTCGTTTTTCCGCTTTGCCTGGGACCGGACAAAAATACCATATTTTTATAAGATGATAGCTTTTGCCATATTTTCTGATAAAGTATTCTCTCTTTCATAGCACCCATAATACTAATTAATTCGAAAAAAGTCAAGACTATTTTAGATAAGACTTGAAAAAAGTCACTTTCAACAATAAAATCTCGACTTCTCTCTCTTAAGGTTCATTCTTAAAGACGCTAATATATCTATTCATCATACCCCACGCTCCTTGAGGATTTTCTTCTTTAGGACTCCTGGGGAAGATCAAGAAGAGGGCAGGAGCTTAAAGTTTATGATTTTAACTAATTTATAGCAAGAGAAAAGCCTTATAATATAAGGATTTTAGAGTCAGAATGCGAGATATCGCTTTTGGCGCATTATTTTAAGTCGAGCTATGGTTTTACCCCTCAAAAATGGCTTTTTTTAGCTAAATTTTCACCCCTCCAAAAATTGAAAGTGGCTCTTTACAATGGTTTTGTGATTTTGGGGAGCTAAAAATTGACTAAAAACAGGGGGTCGTAATTACCGAAGCTTTTAGAAGCCCTCGCCTCCCAAATAGAATTTGTTCCTTTTAAGTTTTTTTGTATCCAAAGAAAGGTGTTTCAAATCTCTTTCCATTTGTAAGTAGGCTTGATTGATTCTTTTTTGAAATTGAAGAGATAATTTTTTATAGTTCTGCTTAAACCTTGGTAACCGGATAAATTTATTTATTGAGCTAGTACAACGGTTCTCTGTTTTATGCTCGAAAGATCTAACAATAAACTGATACTTTCATTTAATATCTCCGATTTGAAATACTAATATGCGATGTGCTTTTCGTGCCATCGGAAATAAACTCATTAATTTAAATAGAATTCTGTAACCGATATCCAATTTGTTGATCTCATCAGATTGCGTGAAATACCATTCCTCTTTGAGATATATTTTATTGCCCCATGATTCGATATCCTTTGCGTTATCAATTCCCCAACGAATAACTGCACCCGTTTTTTTAATTGAGGGATGGTTTTTTATGCTTTTTGCTGTAAGCGCACTATAACTATCAAAAATAATAGTATTAATGGAAAATTTATTTTGGAAACTTTGAAATAATAATTTTACCTCCTCTTCTTTCAGGTACATGAATAAACCTTCTGCCAGAATGATTACCCATTTATTTTTAGCATTTATGCTGTCTAACCAATTCAATTCCATAACCGGTGATGAAATAAAATGATATCTTTCTGTCTCCTGATAAAAATGCTTCCGTAATTCGATTACTTCCGGAAAATCCAAGTCATACCATTCAACTGCATTATTATCAACCCGCTTAAATCGGTTATCAAGACCACATCCTAAATGAATAACAATACTATCAGGTTCAGCCATTAAGAAATTATTAACATAATTATCAAATTGTTTTACTCTCAGACAGATTGTAACATAGGTTTGTTTGGGAATTTGTAATTGTTCATAATCATATTCAATACTATTGACCATTTCGATTGCTTTTTCATCTTTGATAATCGGCGAATCTTTTTGGCTTTCTAGATACTTGCAATAAAGCGGTATCAATAGAGTCTCTTTTTCATTCCGAAGCTTTACTTTTTCTTTATCCATGACTACCTCTTTGCTAAAACAGGTGACGGTTCTCTGTTTTTCCTATTTCCTAAAATAATCACTCTTTAAAGCCCTTATTATTTTCTCCGGAGTTGCCGGTAAACTCTTAATTCTCACACCAACTGCATCATAAATAGCATTCAAGATAGCCGGAGCAATTATACTGCAGGAAGGCTCACCGATTCCTTTAGCTCCGTAAGGACCTAATCCTCCGCCTGATTCTACCAGAATCGCCTTTACATCAGGCACATCAGCCGCTGTAGGAATAATATACTCAGCAAAAGAGGGGGTCATGGTCATTCCCTTTTCCATAATAACCTCTTCGGTCAGGGCATAGCCCATTCCATAGATAGAACCACCCTCCATCTGGCCTTCTACACTTAAAGGATTAATAGCTTTTCCCACATCATAACAGGTTACAAGTTTTAAGATTTCAACCTGCCCGGTTTCCGTATCCACAGCTATTTCTACTGCCTGGGCTCCGAAAGTAAAATCAGGAAAGGTCATCCCTCTTATATTAGATAAGTCAGGCACCATGGTAGAGGGGGCATTAAATTGGGCTTCACAAAACAACTCTATTCCATCCGCATTGCAAACCTGTATCACTTTTACTAAAGGAACATATTGCGAGGGATCATAGTTAACTATAACTTTTTCATTAATAAGATCTAATTTATCTTGATTAACATTTAATATTTCCGCAGCTTTATTCAAAATTCTGTTTCTTATTTCTCGGGCAGCTTTAAGAGTTGCATTCCCGGACATATAGGTCTGTCGAGTAGCAGTGGTGGTTCCGGCAAGAGGGGTCAATGCGGTATCGCTATGGTAAATCTTTACCCGGGACGTAGGCACTCCCAGTTCTTCAGCAACAATCTGACAGAGTAAAGAAATCTGCCCCCCTCCTAAATCAGGTATCCCGGATCTAATCAATATACTCCCGTCTGACTCCAACCTTACGTAGCAGCGGGAAGAGTCATGAAGAAAGGTCATCCGGCCATAGCTCATCAACCCAATTGCTAATCCTCGTCCTATTTTTCTGCCTTCATCTTTTTTACATTCAGTAGACTCTCCCAGAGCTTTCCAGGCTTTTTCGGCAACTTCCGGAAGAGCAACATAGGTCTTGAAGACCTGACCGGTTGTCGCCAAAGCTTTTCCGGTAGTAAGGCAATTTCTACGCCTGATTTCCAGAGGGTCTATATTCAGTTTATGAGATAATTCATCCATAATGCTTTCATAAGCAAAATTAGGTTGGGGGGCTCCAAATCCTCTGTTAGCACTGGTAAAAGTATTGTTAGTTAATACACAATGAGCTCTGACTTTCACATTGGGAATACAATAAGGACCGGCTGCATTAACCGTTGCGTATAAAGTGACCCAGGGACTTAAGTAAGGATAGGCGCCGGCATCAGATATTAAGTCCGCATCTAAAGCGATAAGCTTACCATCTTTTTTCGCGCCAACTTTATACTTCATCACTAAAGGATGTCTTTTGCTATGGCACAAGATAGATTCTTCGCGGGTATAAACTAATCTTACCGGTTTCTTAGTCTTCCAGGTAAGCAGAGCCAAATAAGTTTCCACGGTAATATCTTCTTTACCGCCAAAACCTCCGCCCATCATAGTCCCTATATATCGGACTTTATTATGGGGCAAACCCAATACATCAGCTACATCTCTAAAGTGCTCTATTACTTGGGTACTTACCCGGATTATAAGTATTCCATAATCATCTATCCAGGAAATGCCCGCTTCTGGTTCTAAATAAGCATGGTCAACAAAAGGCACCTTATAGGTATCTTCAATTATTACATCTGCCTGGGCAAAACCTTTTTCCAGGTCACCTTGCTGGCAGCCAAATTCGCCTATGATATTGGACTTGCTTTCTCCCACCAGATAAGCACCCGGCTTTATGGCCTCTAAAGGATCAAAAACCCCGGTGAGGGGTTCATACTTTACCTCAATTAGATCCAAGGCTTCCTCGGCAATTTCCTCTGTCTCGGCAGCAACCAGAGCAACTGCTTCTCCCATAAATCTGACTTTTTTCTCGGCTAAAACCCGGTATAAACCTTCAAATCCTTTACCAACTTCCGTGCTCTGACCAAACTTGGTTACTGTTTCATTGTGAGGAACATCTTTAGCGGTTAAAACAGCTCTTACGCCATCTAATTGCTCTGCTTTACCAGTATCTATAGAAATAATTTTAGCTGCCGGATATTTGCTGCGAAGAACTTTGGCAAATAACATTCCGGGCATAGTAAAATCGTCAGCGTATTTAAGGTCTCCGGTTACTTTTGACCAGGCATCATGCCGGGGTATGGGTTTACCAACTATCTTAAATTCAGACATCGATATCACCTCCCAATTTATGATTCTCTCCCGCCACATCGTAAATGGCATCAACAATCTTCTTATATCCGGTACATCTGCATAGATTTCCAGATATTGCTTTTTTAATTTCCTCTCTATTGGGAAGTGGATTTTTATCCAAATAATCTTTAGCAGTAAGAATCATTCCCGGGGTACAAAAACCACATTGTATGGCCCCGTGATTAACAAAACTTTCCTGTAATTTTCTCCCTAATTCTAATTTTTCCATACCTTTCACGGTCCATACTTCTTTGTGGTCAGCCCGGAGAGCTAAGGTAATACAGGATTTAATAGCTTTTTTATCCAGAATAACCGTACAAGTACCGCATTCTCCTTTTTCACAGCCGCATTTTACTTCACTAAAACCATGTCTGCGTAAAAATTTTAACAGAGATTCTTCAGCCTTGGCGGTTCCAATTATTTTTTCATCGTTTACGGTTAGTTCTATTCTATATTCTTCCATTTAAAGCCTCCTTTTTGATAAGTAATAAATTAAGTAATGAGTAAAAAATAATAAATAATAAATAAATGAATAATATCTAATTATTTAATGAGTCAATTTTTCAAGTGCTCGCTTGAAAAGGATTCCGGAAATATATCGACGATATTCAGCAGATGCTCGTATATCGCTAATGGGATTGACTTCTTCTCTTATTTTGCTTACGGCTTCTTCCACTAATTTACTACTTATTTCTTTATTTTCTAAAAATTTTTCCACCACAGTCAGCCTAATTGGCCTGGGGGCTACAGAGCCCATAGCAATACGAATCTGAATAATTTTGTTTTGTTTCATTGCTAAGTTCAAGGCTAAACTAGCTATGGCAATAGCCATAGCCTTTCTTTGCCCCAGCTTAACAAAATATCCATTTTTATTTATGTCACTCTGCTCAAATTCAATTCCTACCATCATCTCATCATCCTGCAAAACTGTCTTGCCCGGTCCAAGGAAAAATTCTTTTAGCTTGACTTCCCTCTTCTGTTCAATACTTTCTATTTTAATAAGGGCATCAAGGGCAAGGAGAGGCACTGCCATATCTGCTGCCGGTGAAGCAGTAACTAAATTTCCTCCGATAGTGGCATTATTTCTTACCAGAGGGTCAGCAAATTGTTCGGCAGATTGAATTAATACTTTACTTTCTTTTAGTATAAGCTCTGAATGAGTTAATTCGGCAATAGTGGTCAAAGGTTTTATGCAGATTTTGTTTTGTTTATTTTCTATGCCTCTTAATTCCTTAAGGGTAGAAAGGTCTATTAAAATTTTTGGACTTAACTTTTTCATTTTAATATCAGGCAGAACATTGGTACTGCCAGCTACTATACAAGCATTTACTCCCTCTTTGTATAAAATTTCTAGTGCTTCTTCTTTGGTTTCTGTGGGCAATCCATACATGACGTTAGCCCAAACCTTAACACCTAAACTCTGGCAGGTTTTAACGGCTTCAACATTTATTTCAACTGTTGTGTCCTTGTTCATGAAATCCAACAAGCGCTGATTGAAGCTTTCCAGACCAATAACCATCATCCAGCAGCCCGCATCATGCAGTCT
>DSEL01000154.1 GCA_011056645.1 Candidatus Atribacteria bacterium | reverse complement strand
GGATAATATTGATCATGCTAATAATATTTCCCCCGATAATTCCGATAATAATAATATAGGTAATTTCGCTCCTCAAACCATTGAAGCAATCTTTCAAGATACGTCTATGGATCTTAGTCCTTGTTGGTCTCCTGATGGTCAATACCTCTTTTTCGCCTCTGATCGTACCGGCGTTTATAATATTTTTGCTTTTTCCCTTCCCGATAAAAAACTCTATCAGGTAACCAATGTTCTAGGTGGAGCATTTCAACCGGCCACCTCTTCCGATGGCACTCAACTAGCCTTTATTTCTTATCATACTACCGGATACGAGCTGCACCTGATGGAAATAGATCCGAACTCTTACCCCAGTCAATGGACAGAAATAAAAATAGAATATGTCGAACCCCCAATTATGGTGACGCAACCATACAATCAATCAAATCAATTCAACCAATCAAATCAATACAACCAACTAAATCAATTTAATAAAAATCTAAATTCCTCTTCCAATTCCTTTGTTATAAATAATTACCCTATTCACCCTTACCATCCTTTGTCTTCTTTCTGGCCGTCCACCTATTGGATTCCCACTGCCCGCCTTAGTAATAGCTATCCGGGAATTGGTTTTTCAACTGAATTGAAAGATATCCTTGGATTTTACTCTCTACCTTTAAGTCTTACTTACCAAATATTAAATAATAGCCTTTCCTACAACTTCAATTATTATAATTATAGCTTCCGCCTTCCAATCGTAAATTTTTATCTTTATGGTAATACGACTTCGACTACCACTACCCCCACCACGTCCTGGTCCTGGTGGAAAGAAGGCAAGGCGGGAATAAATATTTATTTACCTTTTGAAGGTAATACTAATCCTACTACAAATACTAAAAATTCGCGTTCTAATAGACAAAACTTTTCTTTCGGTTATCAATACGAAAAATTATCCTCTGCACCAACCAATACGTCATCTTTCTTAAATGACGATTCACAAAAAATCACCAGCCTCAAGTTAGGTTACTCCTATTCCGATGCGGAAAAATATGGATTCTCTATCAGCCCCGAACTGGGCAATTCTTTCTCTTTATCCTATGAACATGCCGATAAAGCCTTGGGTGGTGATTATACTTTTGATAAATTACTATTCGATGGCAGGAAATATATCTCCCTTTCTTCCCTGCATCAGGTCCTGGCTCTTCGCCTGGTTGCTGGTGTAAGTTCCGCAAGTATATTAGAATCAGATCTAAGCGATGAAAAATTTAAATTAGGAGGTAACTATTCTGCGGATAATCTTGGTACTACAGAGGTAAACACCTTTTCTCTCCGTGGTTATCCTCCAGCCACCCTGGAAGGGAATAATCTTCTTTTAGCTAGCATAGAATACCGCTTCCCCCTGGTCAACATTGAACATGGCATTACCCTCGGACCTCTCTACCTCTTTTTAGAAAGATTATCCGGGGCTCTCTTCGTCGATATAGGAAGTGCCTGGGAAAGCCCTCAGGTGAAAAAAACTATTAAAGAAAATGAGTTCAACACAATATGGCAAGATTTTAAATCAAGCATTGGAGCAGAACTAAAAGCAGATTTTAATTTTCAATATGATTTTCCTTTTACGTTAAGATTGGGAGCAGCTAAAACCCTGAACGACCAAAAAGGATACGATATCTACCTCACTTTAGGTACTTCCTTCTAGAAAGTATAAAAAAGGTAAACTTTGGTGCCTGGCACTAAAGTTTACCTTTTAGAGAAGGCCGACCTTACTGTGGTCGCCTAAAGTAAATTGAAATACTCGAGGTAGGTCTTTAGAATGATAAATTTCCACGCCTCTGCCTATAAGACATCTTTGCATTCGTCCCTTGATATTTTCCAGTTTACTTTCTTCTAAAACTACACTACATTCAATTTCACTCTTTTTTATTTCCGCTCTATCTGAAAGGGAAGTAAAAGGACCCACATAAGAATCGACTACTCTAGCCCCCTTTCCTATTATAACCGGTCCCAATATCTTAGAATTAATAATCTCTGTACCTTGTCCGATTTTTACCCGTCCTAAAATCTCAGATTTCTCATCCACCTTCGCCTCACTGATGTCTCTCTCAATATCCTCTAAAATCAAACGATTGGCTTCCAAAATATCATTCGGCTTACCGGTATCTTTCCACCAACCTTCAATTACCTCAGCTCCTACCTTATAACCTTGATTAATCATCCACTGAATTGCATCGGTAATTTCCAATTCTCCCCGGGCAGAAGGTTTTATGTTTTTAATAGCTTGATGAATATTCTTATCAAAAAAATAAACTCCGATCAAGGCTAAATTACTAACAGGCTCCTTGGGTTTTTCAACCACCCTTACGACTCTCCCTTTCTCCAACTCAGCAACGCCAAATTGTCTGGGATCTCCCACTTCAGTCAACAATACAAAAGCATTATAATTCCCTTCAACAAATTTACGAGCATAATTTTCTACCCCGTTTTTCAGCAGATTATCTCCTAAATACATTAAAAACTTATCTTCCCCTAAAAAATCTTGCGCCACTAATACTGCATGCGCTAAACCCAGGGCTTCCTTCTGTTCGATATAAGAAATACTCACTCCCCATTTATCGCCATCCTCAAGCTCTCTCTTTATATCTTCTGCGGTTTCTCCAACAATTACCCCAATGTCTGTTACTCCGCAATCCTTGATCGCCTCTATGGCATAAAACAATACCGGCTTATTGGCAATGGGAATTAAATGTTTGGCGCTGGTATGAGTAAGCGGTCTAAGGCGAGTACCTTTTCCGGCACAAAGAATGATCGATTTCAATTTTATTCCTCCTATTCTAATCCTAAAATAATAATTTCCTAATATTTTGGCTGAAAATTTGCGCGGCATCTTTAAATATTTTAGGATTTTTTAATATTTCTATAAAAATCACAGAATGGTTTTCAAAATGTGCGGCTTTCTCAATAATTCCGGCATTTTTCTTAAACAACATAAATATCTTCTTTAATTCTTTTTCATTTATTTCTTCATATAATTTTCGAGCCTTTAATCCAAATTTAATTTCTCTCCCAAAATTTTTCTTCAAACACCTATCGTATTCATCCAATCTATTATCTCTAATGCATTTTGCTAAAAGCTCTGCCGATTTCAATCCATAATATATCCCACCACCGGTTAAAGGCTTTACTTGAATAGCCGCATCTCCCACCAAGGCAATATTCTGGAAATAGCATTTAGTTTGTCCTACGGGAATCATTCCGGTTAATTTTCCGATAATTTCACCATTAATTTTGAATTCATTTAGAAAGGCAAATAAATCTTCACGGGGGTTATCCGAAATCACTCCTATCCGAAAAATATTATTTCCCTCAGGGATAACCCAAATAAAAAAAGGAATACCTTCTTTAAAATGTACCCGAGCGATTTTATCGCAAACTAAATTGTCTTCTGTCTTTATTCTATACTGAATTCCCAAGTAGCTTTTTATATAACCTCTTTTTTTATCCTTTGCACAATCATTATCTATCCAATTTATATATTTTCTTAACCGAGAATTTGCTCCATCGGCTCCAATCACTAAATCAGCATAAATATCCTCCGTTTCAGTCTTAATTATATATCCGGATCCCTCCCTCTTTATCTCTATTAACTTTTTTCCACATTCTACCTCCAAGCCCTGGCTTAAATTTTTGTCAAACTTCTCACGATCAATTACTTGGGCTACCCCTTCTCTATTGACCTGAAAATTTTCCTTATGAAAGTAAAACAAAGCTCCATTAATCTGGTTAATAATAGAGCTTTTAGAAATAGGAAGAAGGGCGTTTTCAAAAACTTGCCTTCCTACCAGACCAGCACATCTAATTGGTTTTCCTACTTCTTGATGCTCTTCTATTATTCTGTTCTTAAAACCATATTTCTTCAGCAATTGAGCAGTATAGCATCCTACCGGTCCTGCACCAACAATAACAATTTCCATATAAATTCCTTTATTTCTAACTCCTGTGTTTTGCAAAAAGGTAAACTTTAGTGCCTGGCACTAAAGTTTACCTTTTTAGTTCACGAGCAATTTTTGCGGCTACGCGAGCGTTATCCTTTACCAGCGCAATATTGGCTTTCAGGCTTTTGCCTTCAGTTAATTCTTTTATCTTATTCAATAAGTAAGGGGTTAGTTTCTTTCCTTTGACCCCGTCCTTTTCTGCCGCCATAACAGCTTCTTTAATTTTCTTATTCATATACTCCAGTGAAATGGCGTACTCCTCAGGAACGGGATTAGCAATGATTATTCCCCCGCCTAATTTTAAATCAACCATTGCTCTAATGATCTTCGCTGCCTCCATCTCATCATTTACCCTATAATCAACCTTTAATCCGCTTTCCCGACAATAAAAAGCAGGCAGCACTTCACTCCTAAACCCGATCACCGGTACACCCATGGTCTCCAGATATTCCTTAGTTAAAGGCAAATCAAGAATCGCCTTTGCCCCACTGCACACTACCGCCACCGGTGTTCGTGCTAATTCCTGCAAATCCGCTGATATATCAAAAGTCTTTTCTGCTCCTCGATGTACTCCCCCTATGCCGCCGGTGGCAAAGACCTTTATTCCTGCCCTCTCTGCTATTATCATAGTGGCTGCTACGGTGGTAGCCCCATTTAAACCTTGAGCTACTATCGCTGCCAAATCTCGCCTACTAGCTTTTAAAATATCTTTAGAGGTTGCCATAAACTCCAGTTCGTATCTGGTCAAACCCACCTTTATTTTTCCTTTAATTATCGCAATAGTAGCGGGTACAACTCCATATCCTCGAATAATCTCTTCCATTTCCCCTGCTACTTCTTTATTTTCCGGATAAGGAAATCCATGAGATATCAAAGTTGATTCTAAGGCCACTATCGGTTTGCCTTCTTTTAAAGCCTCTCTTATTTCATCTTTAAAAGTAAAAAACTTTTCTCCATTCACTTTTATACCTGTCCTTTCTTCCTCTCTTCCCCAATTCCACTCTTCCCTGCTTCCACTTCTTCTTATTTCTCTTCTTCTATCCTACTTTTCAACAACCCTTCTCTTAAATCTCTCCTTACTGTTTCTTTGGTGGAGATAGTTAAAGCTGCAGCGCCCAAGCCAAATTTTGCCGCTACTTCCAAAGGATATCCTTTATAAATTCCATAGACCAAACCAGCTACCAGCGCATCTCCCGCTCCAGTTACATCCACTACTTTGCCTTTATAGGGCGCCAAAAAAAACCTATTCAACTCATCTTCTAATCCTCTCTCACCTGCATCACCAACACCACTACCATCATTATAGACATATATCCCTCTTTTTCCTAAAGTAACAATCACCTTCTTGACTCCTCTGCGGTTCAATTCCTCTGCTGCCCTCTCCAAATCCATATCCCTATATTCGCTAATTTCCGTTTCTGTTTCTGCTCCTGCTCCTGTTTCCGTTTCCGTTTCCGTTCCTAAAATTGATTCTAACTCATCCTTATTCGGAGTGAGATAATCAATATACCCTCTTCCACTTCCATCCAATATCTTCATTAACTTTTTTGCCTTTTCCACCGATGCCGGCTCCACTAAAATAGGCACCTTAACCTTGTTACACAAGTCTACCACATATTCGATACTCTGCACAGGAATATTAGTGTCCATTACCACTATCTTGCTCTCCTTTATCAAATAAGCCTTTGACTTTAAATACTCCACTGTAATTTCCTCTAAAATACGCATATCTGAGATCCCTACTTCCATCTCACCCCTTTCATCCAATATCGCTAGATATATTCCGGTAGGATATTCTCCCGATATGATCATCTGTTCCATTATTACGCCGGCCTTCTCTGTCTCCTCTAAAATTTTTACCCCTTCTCCATCATCCCCCACCGCACTCAACAGGCAAACCGGCACATTCAGCAAGGCCAGACTATGCGCAATATTCCTGCCTACCCCTCCCGAACCAACGCATATCTTACCCGGATTGGAAGTATGTCTTTCCAGCATCTCTCCAACAGGTTTTCCTCTTAAATCAATATTAGCTCCACCTATCACCACTACCCCGTCAAATTTCCCCCGGTAATCACTTAATCTTGGAGACCTCAAAATGTCCTCTTTTACTTTAGTTATTACCATAATACTACTTTATCCTATTCCACTTTCCACAAACTTTCCTTTCTGCTCCAAGCTTAGAAAGGTAAACTTTGGTGCCTGGCACCAAAGTTTACCTTTCTATTTCAGCATTCCTCTATTCGGCTTATAACTCGGGACTATTTCCTGGAGTTTTTTCACTATTCCTTCACTATCCATCTCCCTTGCCAACTCTCCCAACTCCCTTATATCATTTTCCAGCTTCTCATCATTTACTTCTTCAGTCTCAGCAATGAAAATCTTCTCATGTCCACTATCTCCCAATACCCGGCTTCTCTCCTTCTCAGTCAATAATTCTTCAAACATCTTCTCTCCCGGTCTCAAACCAATAAACTCTATTTTAATATCCTCATCAGGGATTAGACCCGATAACCGAATTAAATTTTCTGCTAATTCTAAGATTTTCACCAATTCTCCCATATCTAAAACAAACACTGTCCCCTTCATGCCCAATCCCCCGGCCTGTATTACCAATTGGCTTGCTTCTGAAACAGTCATAAAATATCTTCTTATTTCTTTTTCGGTTATAGTAATAGGTCCTCCTTCGGCGATTTGCTTTTTAAAAGTGGGGATGACACTTCCATTACTTTCAAGTACATTTCCAAAACGAACAGCCACAAAATTAGTCTTACTCTTTTTCGCATACATTTTTATTATCATTTCTGCTATTTGCTTACTCGCTCCCATTACGCTGGTTGGATTAATGGCCTTATCGGTAGATATCATTACCAAATCAATAACTCCCCATTTATCTGCTAACTCAACTAAAGTTTTAGTCGCGATAATATTGTTGCTCACCGCCTCGTCAGGATGATACTCCATCATCGGAACATGTTTATGGGCTGCGGCATGGAATATTACTTCCGGTCTAAAACCATCAAATATCTTTTCCATCTTCTCTTTATTCCTAATATCTACCATCATCATCTTAAGTTTTAAATCACCGTATTTTCTCCTAATCTTTTTTTCAGTATAAAAAAGAGCATTCTCATTATGGTCTAAGATCATCAATTCCCCGGGGAAAAATCTGCAAACCTGCATACATATCTCTTCCCCGATGGAACCGGCACCCCCGGTAACCATTATTCTCTTTCCTTTTAGATATCCAGATATCCCATCAATATTTAAATTAACAGTATCTCGGTTCAGTAAATCTTTCACTTCTACATTTCTAATTCGGGATACGCTTACTTTTTCGTTAATCAATTCATATACGCCCGGCACGGTTTTTATTTTTACATCTTTATTCTCTATTTTATTTATAATCCTTCTAATCTCACTACCTGTAATGGAAGGAATAGCAATAATCACTGTATCAATTTTTCCCCAGCTGATAATCTCATTTATCTTATCGACCGAGCCTAATACTTTTTTATTTTGGATAACACTCCCAATTTTGTTAACATCATCATCGATAAAACCAATCATTTGGCCTAAATCCTTTCTCTTTCCTATTTCTCGGCAAATAACATTACCGGCATCTCCCGCACCAACAATTAATATTCTCTCTTCTTTTCTTTTAAAAGGATCCCTTCTTTCCCAATATAATCTCCAGACCAGCTTACTTCCGGAAATGAAAGCAAGACTAATAAACCAGGTCAATGCCTTTACTGTCCAGGGAAAATATATTCCCTTTACTATATTACAATACAATATCCAAGAAACCACCGCAGCGGTAATTGTCCCGGTAATTAAAAAAAGGTCGCTAATGCATATATACCGCCAAATCCTATTGTATAATTTGAAAATTAAAGCAAAAATAAGATACAAAAAAGATAGGTAAAGAAAAACAACTCTATATTGATAAAAGTTCTCTTTCCAGCCATTTCCAAACCTCAATATTATCGAAAGAGTTAAGGCAATATTTATAAAAAATAAATCCGTACAAATCCAAAGTATTATCCGAAAATATTTTTTCAATTTTCGCCTCCTGCCGAATTTAAATTATTTTAATCATTCCACTATGTGGGAACTAGGTAATTAATATATTCGACACTATTTTGCTTATTCCTTCTTTTTTTTAAAAATATTTTCCAAAATATGGAAAAAAAAGAGATTGTCCTCAATTTATACAAAATCAGTCAATCTCTCATTAAAATTCCGATATTACTATCCACTAATTCATACTTACAATCCTCATCTTATGTCTTATATTTTATATCTTACCAACGGCAAATTAATTAGCTAATTAACTTAAATTTTTAAACCGCTTAACGGTTATCAAACATAAAACAAAATCGCCACCACTCCCAAAACCGCTTCAATCCCCATCATTAAAAGCACCAGATTTCTTTCATTGATACCGCCGCAAACCTTCATAATCAACTGCCCTAAACCTACGGGCCCGTCTTCGGGACAATATAACTTACCTTCTCGATAAATTCCAAAACTATAAGGAAAATGATGTTTTGCTTTAATTAAAAAATCTATAACATAAGGAATCAGTAAAATAATTCCGGCAATTTCAAAGTTTCCCATAATTACAGCTGCCGCAATAATTGCTCCGATACTCAAAGTTCCTACATCTCCCACCAGTATCTTGGCCGGGTACCAGTTATAGTATAAAGTAGCTAAAAGTGCTCCTAACGCTGCAAGTAAAATCACCAATACCGTCATTTTTCCCAGGAGATAGGCTATAACTGCTAAAGAACCCATGGCTATTATTCCCATTCCAACCTCTATGCCATTAAAGCCTGCCAGCATATTAACCGCGTTAGCCGCAATAGTAACCTCCAAAGGAATGATGACCAAGGTATATAATAAACCAAAATTAATATTTCCTAAAAATGGCATTATCATAAAAGTGCTCCCCTCTTTAATTACCACTAAAGGTAAAGCAGCCAATACAGGCATAAATGCCTTTACCTGCTGCGGCATGGACACCAAGTCATCAAAAATCCCTATTAACACCACTATTAATATTGTCGATAAAGCTACCAAAACAGAAATTATATCGATTGAAGGAAATAGATGAAAAAAAGTCTTAACTGTAATCACTATAAATATCCCGGAACCAAATCCGGCGATGATTACCAATCCTCCCATTTCCGCTACTTCTTCCTGTTTTTCGCTATTCATATTTTTTCCCACAATCCCAGCCTTTTTCAAACGAAAAATCATAACCGGAAACAAAATAATACTTGTAAAAAATGACACTAATAGTATTCCGATCAACATAAATATTTATTTCTCCCCTTTTCTGTATTTTACTCTTGCTTTTTAGATTTTTATCTTCCTGATCCATTCCCAATTATTTACAGTCCAATCTACTGTTCTTTTTATTCCTTCTTCCAAGCTAATTTGCGGCCTCCAATTAAGAAGCTCCTGCGCTTTGTTTATGTCTGCCCAGGTTGCCTGCATATCAGCTTTATGAAATTCTTTGTAATTCAAATGCGCTTTCTTCCCGATTGATTCTTCGGTTAACTTTATCATTTCAGAAATTTTATAGGGATGATTATTCCCCAGGTTAATAATCTCATAACCTAAAGGGATTAAAGCCTCGATCGTACCCCTGACAATATCATCTATATAAGTAAAATCCCTTTTCTGATCACCATCTCCAAATATTTCCAAGGGAGTGCTTTCCGTCATCCATTTAATAAACCTGAAAACAGCCATATCCGGTCTTCCTGCCGGTCCATAAACCGTAAAGTAACGCAAAATTGTGACATCTAATCCATATAAATAATGATAGGTATAAGTCATCATTTCAGCTGCCTTCTTGGAAGCCGCATAAGGCGAAATAGGCCTATTTACTACTAAATCCTCTCGAAAAGGCATTTTTTGACCGGCATAAAGTGACGAGGTAGAAGCCAAGACAAATTTAGGCACCTCGTTTTCCCGACACAGCTCCAACAAATTTAAATTCCCTCCACTATTTGTAGAAAGATAAATAAATGGATTCTCTAAACTATAACGCACTCCTGTATGAGCTGCCAGATTAATGACTCCCTCCGGGCAATTCTCCTTAAATATTTTTTTCAGTTCATTAAAATTTTCAATGGAGACTTTATAAAAAATAAAATTGCGATACGTTTTTAATCTCTCCAGACGCCAAAATTTAAGATTTACATCATAAGAATCATTCAGGTTATCTAAGCCAATCACTTGATAATCCTTTTCAAGAAGCATCTCCGAAACCTTAGCACCGATAAATCCTGCAGAGCCAGTCACCAATATTTTTTTCATCTTATTTCCCCTATTTTTTCCCGAATCAATTTCTGATAGATTTGGTCAGTTCTTTCCACCATTCCTTTTATAGACCACTTATTTTCAATTAATTCCCGGCCATTTCGACCGTGCAGCAAAACCAAGTCTTTATTATTCATATATTGTCTGATCCCATTTTCTAAGTGTTTTAAGTCTTTTGCTTCCACTAAAAACCCATTATAGTTATCTTTAATAACCTCCGAAACTCCGTCTACATTAAAAGCTATCGAAGGTATCCCTACTGCAGCTGCCTGCACTATCACTCGGGGCAGTCCTTCGCGCAAAGAAGTCAAAGCAAAAATATCCATTACTGCCATTAGCTCTTCTACATCTTTCCTATATCCGGTAAAAATTACTTTACTTTCTAAATTTAATTTTTTTACATAATCCTCCAGATATTCTCTCTTATTTCCTTCCCCAATAATTAACAATTTTGCCTGATCCTCTTTGCCCTCTTCCTTCTTCTCTTTCTCTGTTATATTTTTAAATACATCAAGAAGAAATTGATGCCCCTTTCTCGTCTCTAACCGTGCCACATTACCAATGACAAAATCATCCAAGCTTATTCCCAATTCCCTCCGTTTTTTCCGATAGTCAATTTTCTCTCTTACTCCGTAAAATTTTTCTAAATGCATACCGCTATATACCGTATGATAATTCTCCTTTTTCCCGATTCCTTTCTCTATATACTTTTCAGAAAGCACTCTACTTACCGAAATATAGGCATCGGTAAACCCCCCCGTAAGCCTCTCAAACAGAAATAAAAGCCGATTGAGCAGCCCGCTATTAAACGCTTCAAAAGTACTTCCGTGTAATCCATGAACTATTATCGATACTCCTGCTATACGAGCAGCAATCCTTCCCAAGATACCTGCTTTGGTCGTATGAGTATGAACAATATCGTAATGATTTTTTCTCATTAGCTGAATTAATTTAATTAACACTATGGGATCATACCAGAAATTAAGTTTCCATTTTAATCCTTTTAATTGAATAATATGAATTTTTTCGTCTATGATCTTCCTTAAAATACCCTCATCCGATTCCTCACCGCAAATCAGATCGATTTCATACAATTCTTTATTCAGTCCTTTTACAGTAAACAAAGTGTTTTCATCGGCTCCACCGCTAATCATTCGGGCAATAAGGTGTGCAACTTTTATTTTTCTTTCCAATTCGATATTTGCTCCTTATTCTTAATCGGTAATCAATGATTTATAAAATTCTAACATGTTTTTGGTATGCACTTCTATGGAATATTTTCCTTTTACTTTTCGATAAGCATTGAAACTTAGTTTTATTCTTAACTCCCTATTTTTAAGCAGGTTAATGATAGCCTCAGCAAGCGCTCCCGGGTCATCAGGCGGGACCAAGAGTCCCTCTTGCCCGTTTTCAATAACTTCCGTAATACCTCCTACTTTAGTAGCAATTATACTTACTCCACTACCCATAGCTTCCAGAACAGTAAGAGGTAAACCTTCCCAGCGAGAAGGCAATACAAATACTTGGGTAGAGCTCAATATTTTTTCAATATCCCTTCTGACACCTAAAAATTCGACTTCATTACTTATCCCCAGTTCTTTAACTAACCCTTTTAGTTCTTCCTGTAAATATCCTTCTCCTGCAATGGCGGCTTTTATCCCCATCTGATACTTTTCTTTCAATATTTTTATTGCTCTAAACAAAATATCTACTCCCTTAGCCTTGGTTAACCTTCCCACAAAAAGAATATCATATTTTTTTATAGACGGCCAATTAGATAAATCAGGTATGGGTACGGCATTAGGAATAACCATGCTTTTCTTCTTAAGATTAGGAAGCCATTCGATTAAAGCAATCCGCACCTGTTTACTTACACAAATTATTCTATAATAACCGCTATAGATAAACCTGTCTATAATTTTAAATAACTTAAATGAACGTCTTCGGTTATAGACATTATGTTCACTAAAAATAAATTTGATATTTTTGGATAAAAATAAAGAAGCTAATGATCCAAAAAGGTTAGCAGGAAATAAATGTACATGTACTATATTATATTTCCCTCTTTTAATGAGGGATATAAGCTTTATTACTCCTCTTAGATCATATTTAAACTTTAGACCTAATTCCCAAACAACAATGCCCGCTTTTTTAAAATCATCTTTAAATATATCTTCGGAATATAAGATGGCTATTTCTATTTCCACAGGACAATCATTATTTTTTCTGCAAGATTTTTTCGCTTGTAAAGTAAAATTCTTCAGAAGAACTTCTGCTCCTCCGGCATGTAAAGAATTAATAACTTGCAATACTTTTCTTTGCTTAATCAAATTAGTTATTTTTAACCTCTCGAAAAATCTACTTTTTATTTTTCTGGATCATACGATTTTATTCTCTGAAGTTCTTATCTTGGGGGTCTATTTGTGAGAATGTTCGTAAGTATTTCCCGGAAGGACTGGGCTTTATTTCATCAACGATATTAAATTTAATCTCTGTTTCATTACCCATGGCTAACTTAATCTTTTTATCAATTTCTTTAAAATCTGTATTGGCAACTTTTATTTTTTGATGATCTTTTAGAACCAAGTTAACCACAATAAAATCATAATCTTTCTGAATTACCTGCACCTTTTTTAAATAATCACGGAAATAAAATAGTTCAATAAAAAAGCCGCCATCAATAATATCTCCTTTTTTATTTCTAAATATATTGCGTATACGACCTTCTACTTTTTTTAAAAAAGGAAATTCCCTTCCACAACTGCACTTAGCTTTCGAAAAAACACCCCGGTCTTCAATGTTATACCTGATCAAAGGCATGGTATAATTGGTAAGCAAAGTTATAATTATTTCGCCTGATTCCCCCTGATTTGCTTCCTTCCCACTATCATTCAAAATTTCCAAATAATGTATTTGGGGAATTAGGTGCAGCTCATCGGTTTTTTCGCAATTGCAGGCAATATCACCTACTTCTCTTGAACCATAACAATCAAATACTAGGGCATGAAATACTTCTTCGATCCTCTTTCTAAATTCAGGAAATAAAACACCGGCCGAAGTCATAATAGCTTTAGGGAAATATACTGATAGATCTTGTTCTTGAATAAAACGGCATAATTCATCAATACTATTTGAATAGGCAAGTATTAAGCGAGGTTTTATCTTATTAATCCTCTGCACGTAATCGTACAAATTTTTCTCGGTCATCATATAAGAGTTTAAAGTGGTTACCCCATAAAGCTGCTGCTTGAGATATCCTCTTATCCCCCTGCTGCCTTTTAGAATATCGTCTATTGCTCCCCACAATTTTACTATAGGTTCACCAACCTTTCTCCCTGCCCATTCATCAAATAATAATTTAGTGGCTATTTGCCATTCCAAGCAATGCCTATCTTGATAGAATATTGCCGGTTCTCCGGTTGATCCACTGGTAGTATTTCGATAATAAGTATTATCTTTAAATTTATACAGTTGGTCAAAATTTTTTCTGATAATATCTTTAGTTAAAATAGGAAATTTCTTAATGTCCTCAAATATCGTATCCTCTGAAAATCGAATATTATTTTTTTGGATAATCTGCTTATAATAAGGGATATTCTGACCGGCATATTTAACTAGTTCAAAGAGTTTTTTCCTCTGAAGATTACGATTCTCCTCTATAGTTTTCCATTGATATTCTTTTAATTTCTTATAATATTCTAATACTCTCCAATGTTTAATATATTTCCAGTAAATGGGAAGTAAAATATTCCTTCGGAATTTTGTTTCGATATCTACTCTGTTAAAAGCCACTAATTAATCCTCTCTTATTTTTGATTATCCTATAACTTTTTATAAATTCGTGCTAAAGATTCAATACCCTGAAATATTTTTCTATTCTTTATTTTTGATTCATAAAAATTACGTAAAGGCTTTGACTTATCAAAACGTAAAGGAATGGTAGCATGTAAATTAACCGGGCATAATTCACATTGATCTAATAGTTCCTTTCTAAAATTCATCCATTGATTACTGTACCATAATTCAGTTAAAGTATTCTTAAGTAAATTCCCCATTACAGGTTCGTGGGTATATTCTACTATATGGCAGGGATGCACATCACCATTTGCCAGAATGAAGGCAAGTCCCTGGGCACTCTGGCAAGATCTGCGATGACCACTTTTGGGTTGATATACTCCTTTTGCCCAATTAGAAAGAGAGATAATTCCTTGGGAAAATAATCCTTGCAAATTCCGTATGGCCACTCCTCGTACATCTCTATCTAAATTTTTACAGAAATCTAACGCTTGGGGAATAATATTTTTATTGAAATAAAGAATCTCCTCTTCGGTTAATAAGTTTTTCTTTTCAAAATCACCTTCTAAGTAAGACACGGTCATCCGATTTGAACCCAGTTCATAATGCAGTTTAAGCAATTCGGTAAATGAGCGAAAATTTTCTCTAACCAATATCGACTGAGTGTTTACTCTAAAATAAGGATATTTTTTTTCAAGTTGAGAAAATATTCTAATCGATGAGGTAGTTTTCATCCATAATTTATTTGCTCCTCTCATCTGTCTATTAATATCTGGAGAGGGAGCATACAAGGAAATAGTGATAAAATTTAATCCAGCTTTAATAAGAGTCTCCGCATACTCGGGAGTAATCATAGAACCATTGGAATTTAATTTAACTACCCAACCGTAGTTTCTACCAATTTCTATTAATTCAGCTAATCTCGGATATAAGGTCGGTTCGCCACCGCTAATAATAAATAATTTTACTCCTAATTGATATGCCTCTTTAAGAATTCTTTTCCAATCATCAAAAGTTAAAAGGTCTTCTTTTCTTAACTTATTATATAATTCACGGCGATAAATACAATTCTTACAGTTTGCATTACAAGCAAATGTTGGCTTAATTATTAATTTTCTTAAGGGATATTTTTTCATCATATTTTTTAACCTATGATTCTATATAGCAATGGTTCTGATTTTTTAGGAATGATATACCTCTTTAAATAAACTTATCCAATCTTGCATTATGTTTTCCATCCTATATTTTTCCACACTTTTTCGTGTATTTGCCTTTAATCTTTCATATAATTTTTGATCATAAAATAACTCTTCCATCACAGACTGTAAAGCATTTTCATCTTTAGGTGGAACGAGAAGGCCATTTTTTCTATCTTCTATAATTTCAGACGTTCCGGTTTCACAATCTGTAGCCACTACTGGTGTTTCGCAAGCCAGTACTTCTAATAAAATATTTCCAAAACCCTCATACCTTGAGGAAAAAATGAAAAATTTGGCATGTTTCATATAAATAAAGGGATTATCGACCGCTCCTAATAACAAAACCTGGTTTTTTAAATCCAATTTTAAGATTAATTCCTCCAAATTTTTTCTTTCTTCCCCTTCACCTAAAATTACTAACTTAATCAAATTCTTAAAAGACGATCTGGCAAAAGAATTGATCAGAATATCAAAACCTTTTTGTCGATGCAGTCTACCTGCTGCTAAGATATATTCAAATTTAAGGGGCTTTTGTGATAATAATTTATCACCAATTAATTTAAAATTTATCGGATTATAGATATTTTTTACATTTTGTAAGTGGTAATGATTACTTAATTTCCTTTCTATTCCGATTGAACAGGTTATTATCTTCTTTACATTAGGAAGTTTATAAATAGTTATTAAGAATAATTTTTCCTGCCAGGTGAAAAAATCTGGGTTATTGCGAACACTTACTATTATTGGTGCCAAAGTCAAAATAGGTTGTAAATTACCCATAAACGACACAATAAAATCTGGCGAGATCTTCTTTATTAATCTTTTTAATCTTATAATTCGGTAAAAAGTGTTTATTATTTTTTTGTAATAAGAACCTGTAGGAGTCTCTAAATTTATTAACTCTCCTTCAATATCATATTCTATGGGTTGATGATATATAATAACATAAACTTGATAGTAATTACTTAACCCTTTGCTTAGGTTGCTTACTACTCTTTCTACCCCTCCTTTTACCAAGGAGGGCACTATCAGCATTAACTTTTTCATCATAGAGTATACCTTTTTATATATAATTGTAGATTTTTTATAGAATCCATAAAAATCCTTAACTACTAATTGTTCCAAGGTTTATTTCGTTTCGATCTTTCCCTCATTTTTTATCTTAGAAAAAGTATACATATATTTTCCGGAAGGGGGATATTTTATTTCATTTACGATATTATATTTTATTTTGATATCATCACCCATGACCTTTTTAATAACTTCAGTAATCTCTCTGAAATCATTTTCCATGAGTTTTAGTTTCTCTTGGTCTTTTAAGACAAGATTTATAGATATCAGATCAAGAGATTCTTGTATCTCCTGATTTAACCTGACTATATAAACAAACCAACTCATCTTATTTATATATGGGGCAATATAGGGAATTCGGATTTTCTCATTCCCTTCTAATCTTTCGTCATACAATTGTGTTGTTTAATCAAATCTATGTCTCCAGGTCCATAAAGTCCTATTTTTCCTGCTAAATTTCTAATATAATCTATCATTTTGACGTCATAAACCGTTACTTACTTATCAGCTACTCCTGATCTTATTCTAATCACTTTTTTGGCATAGATGGAAACTGGTACTAAATTAGAATTATTAAAGTGGTTTTATCAATAAAGGGAATCGGATAATCTTAACAGACCTCTATTGTATCCGGATCTGAAACAATCAATTTAATCCCTTTTTCCACAAATTAATTCTTATGTTGCGCCAAAATTGATAATTCAAGATCGTTAAGAGAAATAACACCCTTGACTTCGTTCTTTAAGCATATTTACTGCATTCCGCGGCCAATATTTTCCCTTTATTTTTTATTGCCATTTTAAAATATCTCACCAAATATCCTCTGGTGCCGGCAGAAGTAAATAAAATATTCATAAAAAAATTCTCCGAAAATACTCTTTTTTAAACAGTTTGCCAATCGGGAGCATTCCCTTACATTGTCTTGTCATAAAAGTTAGCAGTCCAGGACCGCCCAGGATAATAATGATCCAATTGGTTAATACATGATGACGGATACTCGTTCCATAATTGACCGTTCCCATTGCCCAAAGGAAGGTCATAGAAAAATAAATTACCAGAAGCAATCCCCAAATACGACGTTGCACACCACTCGCTCGATACCAGGTAATAATACTAAAGGTTATCAATAGAAATCGGAGTAAAGATTCGGCCGCACCATAGATATCTAACCAATTCGAACACTGCCAGGGAAAGGGAGCAAAGAGATAATAAATAAAGATTAAGCATATCGACCTTATGAGGGTGATTGCCGAAGAGGTATCCAGTCTTATGTCGTACATTGCCCGCGCATAAGATGCACTTTGTTCTATTCCCCTTATTCTATATTCTTTTACATATTTTAACCATTCGCCCGATAAAAAACCCTTCACCGCTTCCAATCCACCCACTTTAAATTGAATTCCCATAATTAACACACCAATTATCAGAATTAACAAAAGACTGACCGTAATCCATCTCCGCTTCGAAAAGCGCCGCTTATTGTTTTGAGAAATGGAAATCTCTTGAGGGAACCAAAGAAAAAGAAGCGGTACTAAGAATAATGCATACAAAATTAAAGCCTTCTGAAAAAGACCCATGATCAGTGCTGAAACTACACAAAATGTCATGGCTCCCTTGGCAGATTTTAAGTTGAATAGTAGTCCCCAATAAACTGAAAGCATAAAAAAAAGTATTTGGTATGATTCGCGTAAAATTTTAGAACAGAATATGAGATTGGTGGGTAATAGTCCATATATCAGCAACAATGGTACTACATACTTAGAAATACTCAATAATTCTATTATTTTTATTAATACAAAACAGGATAGGAGAAAAGCAAGAATTGATAGTACTCCCCCGAATAGTTGGGAAGGCGCAAAAATTCTATAAAAAATCCCTAATATCTGTGCGTAAAAATGAGTACCGACTGAAAATAATAATTTTCCACCTTCTGCCCATTCTATAGCCAGACCTTGAAAATTTACCGGATCAGGTTCTGCGCCCGGAAAAGTAAAAAAATAAGTATTAATTATTGCTATAAAATGATGCAAGAGTAAAACCAGACCAATAGCAAGCGTTATTTTTTTATCTTTCTTTACTTGTCCATATTTATATAATATAAAAAATGTTAAAAGAATTACCAGCCAACCCGGCCAATCTTTTAGGATTATTTTAATCATCATCTACTTTTCTCATATTCATAAAATATCTTCTGATATGAGAAATATGCATATACCCCCTCGACCCAAAAATGGAACAAAGTAAATAAATATAATATTTAGGGCAAAATGGATAAGTTAAAACTGCCTTTATAAAATACTTTTGGCCTTCTCTTATTTTTCTTAAATGGCAAAACTTATTTCCCAAATAAAAATAAAACGTGCTATTACTATATGGTCTTGTTCTAAGTTCTTTACTGTATTTCTTCTGAAATTTTTTTACTCCTTCAATCATAACTTCCGAATTAGCGGAGGTTTGACTATCATGAATCAAGCCTACTACTAAAAGTTCTTTAACGGCTCTAAATTTATAATATTTTGCAATCCTCAACCACATATCATAATCTTCTCCTATAAACAAATCCGCATCAAATAATCCAGCTTTGGTAAAACATTCATTTTTTAACAGTACAGTAGAGATATAAATTTCAGTTTCTCTTTTCAATAAATGCTCATAGATATAACCTTCATTTCCGGGCATATACACTTTCTTTACTTTTTTTCCCTTTTCATCACTATAATAAATTCCGGTATAGACAACTCCAACTACCGAAGATTCACTTTTAAAAATTTTTATCTGCCTATTCAGTTTTTCCGGAAGCCACTCATCATCAGAGTCAAGAAAAGCAATATATTCTCCCCGTGAAGCTTTTATCCCGGTATTACGAGCTGCTGATACGCCCAGATTATTAGTGTGAAAAAAATAATTGATTCTTGAATCTGCAAAACCTTTTACTACTTCTTTGGTATTATCCGTCGAGCCATCATCAACGATCATAATTTCATAATTTTGATAAGTTTGATTCAATACGCTTTTAATAGCTTTATCTATTAGATGTGCTCGATTATAGGTGGGAATAATGATGCTTATAACAGGATTTTTCAACATTTTTATCCTTTCTTATTTACCTAATATAAAAAATTATTTTATCTTTTCACCAATGAATTATAGAGAAATTTAACCTCACTAAAGATATCATAATCAGGATAATATTTTTGTACCAGATACATTGAGGCAATATAAACACCAATATTTATGACCACTATCATGACAAAGATTGAAATAGCCAGGCTCCAAGATTGCTGTATCGGATTCCAATAAAATTTAGCGACACTTATGCTCCCTGCCATGAGCGATGAACATAACAATGGAGGCCAGAAGGTATTAAAATATTTACGCCAGTAAGTCCGGGTAATCTTTTGAGAGAGGGGATACCATACTACCAACATTCCTGTTATACTCAGAATAACTCCTAAAGCAGCTCCAGAGATACCCATCAATAATATTAAGGGATAAATAGTAATTAGTATGGTTAATCCTCTGATCAGCTGCATATAAAATTCATATTTCGGGAATCCACTTCCTACAAATAAAGGACTGCCGGTAGATACAATTGATTTAATCAATCCTGCTACCGCAAGAAGTTGCATAGCCGAAACCATAGGCATCCACTTCTCGCTTAAAAATATCCGTGTAAATTCGGGAGCCAATAATACCATCCCTACAGTAATCGGCAAGGAAATAGATACGGTCAATCTCATTATTCGAAAATAAGCCTTCTGTAATCTGGCCGGTTTATCCTGAATTTTTGCATAAGCAGGAAAGGCTACACTGGATATCACCTGGGTAAATTCAGTTTCTAACATATTGGAGATCCTATACGCCATTTGATAAAATCCAAGAGCCATTGCACTAAGCACTCTTCCTACAAAAATATCATCGATATGTTCACCTATAAATACTAATATGCTGGAGCCAAGAATCCACTTGCCAAAACTAAAAAGTTCTCTTGCTTTGGCGATATCTTTACTAATATGAGGTCTATAGGGATGGATCAAATAGCTGATCGGAATACTCACTATCTTTTCCGCCAGCAAACCAAGCACGAGTGCCCACACACTTCTCAAGATAATGGCTGCTATTACTGCTACGATAAAGTTGGTGGAAATTCCCACAAAGCGGTAAATAAATACCTTATCGAACTCCAACTCCTTCTGAAAAAAAATAACCCCAATATTAGTAAATGCTTCAAAAAAGGTTACCAACCCTAATACCTGAATTATTAGTTTTACCTCGGGGGTATGAAAAAAAAATGCCACAAAAGGGGCAGTAAGATACACCATAATAAAAATTATAAATCCTCTTAGAATTAAAACAGTCCAGGCTGCATCAAGATACTGATTGGTGTTTTCTTTTTTTTGAATCAAAGCTTGTCCTAAACCAAATGCTGAAAAAGTCTCTAAGGCTGACATGGTCAGTAAAGCTATTCCCATCAGCCCAAAATCGGAAGGTGCGAGGATACGACCTATAACCAGTAACCTTATTAGGCTTAAAACTTTTCTGATTATTTTAATGAAAGAAATCCAAAATCCACCATGTACCATCTTTTGAGGCAGGGTTTTTCTTGGTTTTGATAGATCCTTGCTCTTTTCTGCCATCTCCCCAAATCTCCTCACTTCCCTATAAATAGAACCCAATTTTTTGGTCTATTCCAATTCCTTATCTTAGCTTGCTTTATAATTCTTCTCCACCCAAGTTTTATATTCCCCGCTTCTTACCTTTTTTACCCAACCTTGATTTTCTATATACCATTTTATAGTTAAATCCAATCCTTCTTCAAAATTGTACTGCTGCTTCCATTTCAATTCCTTTTTTATCTTGTCGCAATTGATAGCATATCTGCGGTCATGTCCTGGCCGGTCTTTAACAAAAGTAATCAGTTTCTTATAATAATCCTGATCCTTACCCTGCAGCTGTCCTATTTTCTCACAGAGTAAATTTACCAGACCTATATTTTCCCATTCATTTTCTCCTCCTATGTTATAAGTCTCTCCTGTTTTCCCCTTATTCAATATTTTCCAGATTGCTCTACAATGGTCTTCTACGTATAACCAATCCCGAATATTTTTTCCATCGCCATAAATCGGCAATGATTTTTCTTCTAATATGTTTAGTATCATTAAAGGAATGAATTTTTCCGGAAATTGGTAGGGACCATAATTATTGGAACAATTAGAAAGGGTAGCTGGTAGTTCATAAGTTTTATGATAAGCTCTCACCAGGTGGTCTGATGAAGCCTTAGAGGCGGAATAAGGACTATTCGGGCGGTAAGCAGAATCCTCAAAAAAATATCCACCTTCTTCTATGGAACCATAAACTTCATCGGTACTTACATGATGAAATAAAAAATCCTCTTGGTTCTCTTTTCCCCAATGGGCGCGTGCTGCTTCCAAAAGCGAAAAAGTGCCTATAATATTACTTTGAATAAAATCCTTTGGTCCGAAGATTGACCTATCTACATGCGATTCAGCAGCAAAATTAACTACGGTATCAATAGTATATTGCTTAAATATCCTTTTAATCTCCTCAAAATCACCGATATCTATTTTTTCAAAAAAATATCTCCCCTTACCGTATTTCTTATCAATCTCCGCTAAATTCTCTAAATTGCCGGCATAAGTTATTTTATCTACATTAATAACTTTACCTTCAAAAAATGTCCTCTCAAAAAGATAATGAATAAAATTTGAACCGATAAATCCTGCTCCACCGGTAACTAAAATATTTTTAAATTTTCTTTTCATTTATTTGCCCTACTTTTTATTCCTTCCCAATTCTCCTTCAGGGATATCAGAAAATCTTCTAAGGCCTTATCCCAACCTCTAATCTTCAGATTAAACTCCTTAATTATCTTCTCTTTAGATAAAACTGAATATCTTGGTCTCCTGGCAGTTGTAGGATATTCCTCAGTTTTAACGGGTAGTATCTCCACTTTTTTCTTGCCTTCAATCAACCCTAATCCTTTAGCTTTTTTATAAATAACCCTGGCAAATTCATACCAATTGGTTATCCCTTCATTGGTAAAATGATAGATTCCATAACGAACTGCATCATCTTCTATTATCTTTAAAATAGCTCCTGCTAAATCCACCGTGTAAGTAGGGGAGCCCCACTGGTCTTCTACTACCTTTACACAATCGCCTTCTCTAAATAACTTTAACATCGTATAAACAAAATTATTCCCTTGTAATCCATATAACCAGGCTGTACGAATGATAAAATATTCCTCTAATATCTCTTTTATCTCCTCTTCGCCCGCTAATTTGCTCTTACCATATATATTTATAGGATTAGTCTGATCATCTTCGGTGTAAGAAAGGACATGTTCTTTTCGTCTGCCATCAAAGACATAATCTGTAGAGATATGAATTAATCTAATTTGTTTCTTGGCGGAAAATAAGGCAATATTCCTAACGCCATCTTTGTTTAACTTAAAAGCCTCATCTATTTCTTCTTCTGCCTTATCTACCCGGGTATATCCTGCGCAATTAATAATCCAGCTTATTTCCTTATCTTTTACATATTTATCCAGCGCCTTATAATCGATAATATTCACTTCCCGATCACTAGCGCAATACCCCATTTCTCTTTTCTTTAATAATTTTTCTATATCATTACCCAGCATTCCTTTATTTCCGATAAGCCAGATCATAGATTATTTATCCTCTTTAATAAAATCTAAATAAAATTCATCCTCTTTGTCTTCATATCTTATCTCATCAACTTCTTCTTTTCTGTCCCAACCTTGATATAATTTATCGGGACAATTTAACACTATCCCGTCTATTTTTTTAGAGATATTCTTATAACCATGCACTATCCCGGGAGGAACAATCACCCTGATAGGATTATCTTCTCCTCCGACTATCTCCATAAAACATCCAAAAGTCTTACTTCCTTTTCGATTATCCCACAGCTTTATTTTAAAATTGCCCGGACCTATGAAGTAGAATATATCGGTCTGATTCTTATGTTCATGAGGTCCCCGAGACAGTCCTGGTTTAGTGGAAGAGATATAGCTCATTGCCGGTTTAAGCCCACCGAGAAGATCATCTATTCTGAAGGTCTCAACTAAAAAACCTCTTTCATCCGAAAACTTAGTCAATGGTTTAATGATTATTCCCTCAATCTCTCCTCTTTTAAATTGCATCTCTCTCCCCCTTGTAAAATCGCTTTTGGCTATCTCTTAATAATCCTTCCAAATATTTTCTATAATCATTTGCCGGCAATCTCTCTATGATTTCCTCCAACTGGTCTTTGTTAATATAACCCATCCTGAAAGCCACCTCTTCTATACAGCCTATCTTTAATCCCTGTCTTCTTTCAATGGTAGCAATGTAATTGGAGGCATCCATCAGACTATCTGGAGTTCCGGTATCCAACCAGGCATAACCCCTGCCTAAAATCTCTACTTTTAAATTTCCTTTCTTTAAATAGGTTAAATTCACATCGGTGATCTCTAATTCTCCCCGGGCAGAAGGCTTCAGTTTCTTAGCAATATCCACAACCGTATTATCATAAAAATATAAACCCGGAACAGCGTAATTTGATCGAGGTGTTTTTGGTTTTTCTTCAATGCTTAAAACTTCCTTATTTTCATTAAAACCAACTACGCCGTATCTTTGGGGATCGGATACCCAATAACCGAAGATGTAAGCCCCATTTTTAAGGTTGGTCATCTTTTGTAGTGTCATAGACAGATTATGGCCATAGAATAAATTATCCCCCAATATCAGACACACTGAGTCATTAGCAATAAATTCTTCTCCAATAATAAAAGCCTGGGCAATTCCCTCCGGTCTGGGCTGTTCTTTATAGGAAACACTAATTCCTATCTCTCGTCCATCCCCCAAAAGCTCCCTAAATTTTGGCAAATCCTGTGGGGTAGATATTATTAAAATATCTTTAATTCCGGCTAACATCAATGTAGATAAGGGATAATAGATCATCGGTTTATCATAGATCGGAATTAATTGCTTACTGACTACTTTAGTTAAAGGATTGAGCCGGCTTCCAGAGCCTCCGGCTAAGATAATACCTCTCATATTTTACTCCTTTATTTCCTCCCTACTCCTTCATAAATAAACCCTAACTTTTTAACTTTTTCTGGTTCATATAAGTTCCTCATATCAAGCAAAATGGGTGATTTGAGTAGTGTTTTTATTTTAGATAAATTTAAGTTTCGGAATTGATTCGCTTCTGTCGCGATCACCAAGACATGACTATCCTTGGCAGTTTCGTATTCGTCCTGGCAATAGTTTAAATTCGGGAGAATTTTTTTTGTATTTTCCATTGCCAGAGGGTCAAAGCATTTAATCCTGGCACCTTCTTTAAGTAATATTTTGATGATATCAATAGAGGCAGATTCTCGAATATCATCGGTATCCTGCTTAAAGGCAAGTCCCAAGATAGCGATTATCTTTCCTTTTAAATCCCCCACCAACCGACTTATTTTCTTTACCATTAACTCTCTCTGCCTTTCATTAGCAGAAATTACTCCTTCCAGGATCTTGAACTGATATTCATTACTTACTGCAAAATTATATAAAGCTTTGGTATCCTTGGGAAAACACGATCCACCATAACCGGGTCCCGGATGTAAGAATTTGGGACTGATTCTTCCATCTAATCCCATAGCTTTGGCTATCTGATGCACATCCGCCCCTACCTTTTCACAAAGATTGGCAATCTCATTGATAAAGGTAACTTTGGTAGCCAAGAAGGCATTACAGGCATATTTGATTAACTCCGCGGTTTCCGGATTGGTAATCACAAAGGGGGTATCAATTAAATAGAGAGGACGGTAGATTTCCTGCATTATTTTTAAAGCCTTATCGCTTTCGGTACCGATCACTATTTTATCAGGATGCGTGAAGTCATAAACGGCAGAACCCTCACGGAGGAATTCGGGGTTGGAGACGACATCAAAAGAAAAAGGATGAGACAGGGTTTGATATTCCTTAATTATCTCTTTAATTCTGTGGGCAGTACCAACCGGAACGGTGCTTTTATTGACAATAACTTTATATTCATTGATATATCCGGCGACCTCCTTCGCCACCTCTTCTATCTGCTCTAAATTTGCCGAACCGTCATGATTAGGTGGAGTTCCTACTGCAATAAATATTGCCTTTGACTGCATAATAGCTTTTTCCAGGTCCGTGGTAAAACTAAGTCTATGGGTTATTACATTTTTCTTAATTAAAGCTTCTAAATTGGGCTCATAGATAGGGATTTTACCGGAATTAAGATCATGAATTTTCTCACTATCTTTATCTACACAAATTACTTCCAATCCAAAATCAGAAAGGCATGTTCCGGTGACCAGGCCTACATAACCTGTACCTATAATACAAATTTTCATAAATAATGTCCCCTTTTAAACTGAATAGGTTATCTCATAAAATAAATTTCATATCTTTCATATCTTTCTGCACTTCAGTCAAAAACTATTTAGAAATATTATATCATATAACTTTACGGTATTCCCATCTATAAAAGTGGTGGGTCTTGTTTTTTTCTTTAAACGCTAACAACACTTTTTAAATAAGAAGATAATTTTTCTATAATAGCGTCTATGCTATATTTTGTTTCCACCAATTTTCGACCATTGGAACCCATTCTTTTTCGTTCTCCGAAAGAATCTACTAAACACACCAGGGCATCAGCCCATTCTTTTGGAGTATTAACGCCAAAGCCTACTTCGCTTTCATTAAGTATCTGTGCATTCATACCAATAGGGGATACAACCACCGGAATATTACAGGACATATATTGAAGCATTTTAAAACTGCATTTACCTTTTTCCCAATCGGTATCATCCAAGGGCATGATACCGATAGTGATACTCTGAATATCGGTTACTTCTGTTTTTGGTGACCATTTAACATATTTAAATTTCCCCTCTAACTTACCCTTGAACTTGGGTCTTCGGTCTGAGATAATTTTTAAAATTACTTTTGGTCGTGCTTTTATAACTCTTTCAAGGGCAGTTTCGATCTTATATAAATAATTAAAATTCCGACTGGTACCTATCCATCCAATAACCTGATCACTATTTGAGGCGTTCTGCTCTTTTGGTGGTACATAGCGATAACTGTCTATCACTGTAGGAATAATCGCTATGTTTTTATTCCATTTAGAAAATCGATCGGCAATGAAATCATTACCACAAATAATCAGCTCTACTATTTGAGCTAAATGTTCAGCAAATTTCCCACCTCGATGTAGAAAAATGGCATCATCAACGTCTAATACCCGCGGATGTTTAATCACAGGTTCAAGGGTTACTAAAGTGGAGATCAATTCGCGCTGTAGAAAGACAATATCATATCCATAGGCAGCTATTACGCCAGGGAACCGTGTGGTGAGGGCACCGATAAACCATAATGGCCGAAGCCATCTTTGTGAAGGAGGGTATTTGGAAATAGCCGGAATAAATTCATTCATCATGATGCCCTTTTGTAATAAAGGCAGGATTAACTGGCGCACCCGAAATCGAGCAGAAGGATCATATTTTCCAGCAGTAAAGGCAGCAACTTTTATCATCTGAGCCATATTTTTCATTCAACCTTTCTAATCGTTTTTCTTAGTAGTCTTCCCACCCTTCTTCTTGACCAGAGATAAATCCTATTTAAGCTCACAGGATACCTGGTACTCCAATTCCCCATCGTTGTATAAATTATCTTATAATAATTTTTATGTTTTTTGAATATTTTTTTAAGAGTGATAAAGTATTTTTCGGACATGGAATATCCCAGGGATTTATGGTAAGCTAATATAGGTATCACATAAGTATCAAAACCAAGCCTTTCCACGCTTAAACAGTAATCCACACCATATAAATGCCAGTCGCTGCATACTTTTTCGTCAAACTGAAGAATAGTAAATACTGTTTTGGGAATGATGATCAAACACTCATCTACTGTCTGCACTTTATGGGGTTCTTTAAGATGAATTTCTCCGGCTGCTTTTTTGGGAATTCCATGTTCTATATTGGTGATAACCGCCTTAGTATCTTTATATTTCCCGGCCACTCCTACAATGCCAAAATTAGATAAAGCATCTAACATTTCTTCAACTTTCTCCAACCAGAGATAAGAACTTAAAATCATATCTTGATGGACAAACATTAAATATTTTCCTTTTGCTCGCTTTCCTCCGTAATTTAATGCCTCTGCCGCAGATTTGAACTGTCCTTCTCTATTATCCAACAAAATAAGCTCGGGTTTAGTCCTTTGTTTTTTTATGCTTCCCAGTAAGCAATCCTCTAAAATATTTTTATCATTATATACACAAATAACTGAGATCATTTATTCTACCTCTGCTACTGCATATAATCTAAAATAGGTGGTCGGCTCGGCAATGATCAATTTATAGAGAAATGAAATTGGTTTTCTTAAACGTTGTGGCAAAAATAATAAATTTATTGGCTCCTTCTCTTCTACTTTGAATTTCTTAAAATATTTGGAAAGTAAATCTTCCAATTCTTTTTTTGTAAAAAAATTGACGTGGTCTTGTTCTAACATATGTCCATAAGTCAAACCCATCTTTTGTAATTTAAAGAAATCACTGCAATTTGGAACGGTAATTAGAATATTCTTGCTTGCAACTCTCTTTGCCTCCCTTAGTAGTACCTCCGGATCATTCACATGTTCTAAAACTTCAAATAATAAAGCGGTATCAAAAGAATTATTTGAAAATTTTAGAGATGCGGCATCCATCACCTGTGCCTTTATCCCCTTTCCTTTTTGCAGGGCAATATAGAGCGGGTTTATATCAATACCCAAACAATCATAACCTAATCTCATTAATTTTCTGCAATATTCGCCGGTTGCACATCCAATATCTAATATTTTCTTTCCTGCATAACGCAGTACAAAATCTATTAACTGCGGGGATACATAGCCAACTTTATCTAAATACCAATTTTTTGAATCTCTGAATATCTCTTCTTTTTTAATATCCTTAACCCCCATCTCAATGATAAATGATAAAAACTGTAAGCCAAAAAAAATGCCCATTATTAAAGTAATCTTTCCCTGAAAGAATTTATTAGAAAAAGACATTTGGAAAAGTTAAAAAATAGATTAGGAAATTGCCACCTGAATTTCGACTTATTATGATCTTGATATTCTTCATGCAGATAATCATTTCGGCGAAGATCGGGGACAGGCTACTTTTTAATAAAAGTAGCCTGTCCCCTTTTCTCCTTTTTAAAACGTCTCCTTCGAACTAAACCGCATAATCGCAGTCTTAATAATAATCTTAATATCTAACCACAAACTCATATGCTCCACATAATATTTATCACACTTCACTTTTGCCGCTAAATCCTCTCCACCCGTCTTCATTATCTGTGCATAACCGGCAATGCCTGGTTTAACCTTATGAATCCCTGCCTCGGTTCTCATTTTAATTAAATCATATTGCATGTAATGTGGAGGGCGTGGCCCAACTAAACTCATTTCTCCTCTTACCACATTAAATAAATTGGGCAACTCATCTATAGTAAACTGCCTTATTACTCTCCCTACTCTGGTAACATACGAATTTTCTTCTCCTAAATCCTCTTTCGCACCATCCGGTGTTCCCGCACTCATGCTCCTGAACTTATACACTATAAAATCTTTATTATCTTTTCCCACTCTCTTCTGCTTAAAAAAAACAGGCCCCGGAGAATCTATTTTTATTAAAACCCCAATCACTACAAACAGAGGAGCTAAAATAATCAATAAAATTATAGAAAAAAATAAATCAAATACTCTTTTTATCATCTTCTAATATCTTTCTATCTTTTAAATATAGTATTTTCAAAATTCCATTTTGGATTATACTTTAAATATTTCTTGGCCTTTTCAATAGAATAAATATTATCTTTAGTCAGCTTATAATAAATTGAAAGTAATCTTTCTTTTCTCCCCGGAAATACTAAACTAACCAATTTTACCCCAAATCGTACTATATATTTTGGAACTTTTATAGTAATATGATTTTCTCCTAACTCTCTGAAATAATTCAATAAATCATTAAAACTATAAACCTGATTATCTGCTATATTAAAAACATCCCCAAAAGAAACTTTGCCCTCAACGCACATCTCTACAACATCAATTAAATTATTTCTTGAACATACAGATATTTTCTGCTCCCCATCCCCTACTCTATAGAAAAACCTTTTCGCCGCTACTAATACTCTTCTCTTCACATTTCTTAAAAAATCTTTACTATAAACCGGAGCAAGTCGTAAAATAATAATTGGTAATTTACTTTCTTTATTCAATTTTATTAAATACTCCTCAGCGGCTAACTTGCTCTTTCCATAATAAGTAATCGGTCGACATTCATCGCTCTCAGATAAAACCTCATCTCTTCCCTCGCCACCATAGACTTCTATGGTACTAAAAAATATCGTTCCCTCAACTCCTGATTTAATTTTATTCTCAACTACAGCATCAAAAATATTTTTAGTCCCTTCAAAATTAATCTTCATAAAATTATCAAAAGATAAATCTAGAGAATTTTTATGCACCAATGCCGCACAATGTATTAAATAATCAAAATGTAAATCTGGAAAAAATTGAGCCACTTTATCTTTATCAGTAATATCTAACTTTACATACTCAAAATGCCCGCTATTTTCTTCTTTTTCTTTTGGTTCTATCCTATCAATTCCAATAACATAATAACCCTTATCAATAAATCTCTTTTTTAATTCAGACCCAATAATCCCATTAATCCCAGTTATTACAATTCTCTTCATTCAAACATTACTCCAATTTTAAAATTGTTTTACTATAATATTTTTCTCCAATATTCCAATATATCTTTTAATGTTTTATCAAAAAGTATCTCTGGTTTCCAGCCGGTACTTTTTCTAAATTTTGAGCAATCTCCTTGCAAAACGGGATTATCAGAAGGCCTCATTCTCTTTGAATCTCTTATTATATTTATTTTTTTTGAAGATAACTTTAAAAGATTATTTAATAATTCCTTAATCTGAACAGTTCTTCCGGAACAAATATTATACACCTCTCCTGTTTTACCCTTCTGCATTGCAAGCCAGTACGCTATTACCATATCCCTCACATCTGTAAAATCTCTCTTCGCTTCTAAATTGCCAACTTTCATTATTGGTTCCTCTAGTCCCTTCTCAATCTCGACTATTTGTTTTGCAAAACTGGAACATACAAATTCAGGAGATTGTCTTGGCCCAATATGATTAAATGGTCTTGCTCTAATTATATTCAAATTATAATTCTTAAAATAAGTATAACTTAAAAAATCTGCACTTGCCTTGCTAATTGAATAAGGGTTCATTGGGCGCAAAGGGCAATTTTCGTTTATTGGTAAATCATTTTCATTGACTATTCCATATTCATCAGCGGATCCTACAAATAACATTTTGGGATTAGATTTTAATTCTATAATCGCTTGATAAAGATTTAATGTACCATATAAATTAGTATCAAAGGTTAATTTTGGATCTTTCATTGAATTAGGCACAAATGAGATTGCAGCCAAATGATATATTTCATCAGGTTGGTTTTTTTCCATAATTTTTTTTAAACTATCATAATTTCTTATATCACATTGATATAATATAATTCTATCTATAAAACCATCTAAATTTGAAAATGTGCTCTTATCATAAAAAGTTCCAAAAACTTCATATCCTTTATTAAGTAAAAACTCCACTAAATATGACCCCACAAAACCGGAAATTCCTGTTATTAATGCCTTCATAATAGAACTATTCCTTTATTTTATGTCTTTTGTGTCTGAATGTCAGATAAGTAAATATTATTTTTAACATTCTCTAAATCTGCATCAATCATCATTTTAATTAAATCTTCAAATTTAACCTCTGGTTTCCACTTTAATTTTTCTCTTGCTTTTATAGAATCACCCAACAATAAGTCAACTTCGGCAGGTCTTACAAATTTTGGGTCTACTACTACATAGTTTTCCCAATTTAAATTAACATAATCGAACGCAATTTGGACTAAATCTTTCACCGAATGAGTCATACCACTAGCAATTACATAATCTTCTGGCACATCTTGTTGAAGCATAAGCCACATTGCCCTTACATAATCTCCCGCAAATCCCCAATCTCTTTTTGCATCTAAATTGCCTAATCTTAATTCATTTGTCAAACCCAACTTAATTTTAGCTACGGTATTAGTAACTTTTCTAGTGACAAACTCTAACCCCCTTCTTGGAGATTCATGATTAAATAGGATCCCACTACAGCAAAACATATTATAGCTTTCTCTATAATTAATTGTGATCCAATGCCCATATAATTTTGCCACACCATATGGACTTCTAGGATAAAATTGGGTTTTTTCAGTTTGAGGAACCTCTCTTAATTTCCCAAACATTTCACTGCTCGAGGCTTGATAAAATTTTATCTTTGGATCAACTGACCTAATAGCTTCTAACATCCTCGCTACCCCCAAAGCCGTTGCTTCACCAGTAAATACAGGTTGCTTCCATGAAGCTGGCACAAAAGATTGAGAAGCTAAATTATAAATTTCCTCCGGATTAGATTCCTTAATTGCATTCATTAAAGAATTTTGGTCTAACAAATCACCAGATATCAATTTGATATTATCCTGAACATGCTTTATTCTTTCAAAATTTAAAATACTGGTTCTGCGAACTAAACCAAAAACTTCATACCCTTTATTTAACAAAAATTCCGCCAAATAAGAACCATCCTGGCCAGTAATACCAGTTATTAACGCTCTTTTTTGAAACATTATTTCTTCCCTCTCTTTAATAATTTTTAATTAAATAAATGTCTTTGAATTTCATCGATATTTTATAAATAATATCTTATTTTTTATAATTTATTTCTAAAACATTATCAATTTCTTTATACAGATCCTTACTAATAATATCCCATCTGTATTTTTGTTTTATAAGTTCTCGAGCATTATTTCCTATTTCTTTTCTTTTCGGTTCATTACTTATTAAGTCTAAAATCTTTTTCGCTATCTCTTGTTTACCATCTGCTACTATAAAATGTTTTTTATCTTCTCCAGAAATTCCTCTTACACCTTTAGAAGTAGTTACCACAACTTTCCTCAATGCCATTGGTTCTAATATCTTGTTTTGTATTCCCGCGCTAAACCTAAGTGGAGCAATAATTATTTTCGCTTTTTCTAAATATTCATAAGGATCCTCAACAAATCCTGTTACTTCTATATTATTTCTTTTACTTAATTTTAATACTTCCTTTGATGGACTTGAACCGACTATAATAAATTTTATATCATTCCTATTTTTTATTATTAAAGGAAATATTTTATTAGCAAAAAATATTACTGCATCTATATTGGGGGCTGTATTCATTTTCCCCAAAAATACAATCCAATTTTCTTCTTTAAATCTATTTTCCCTAAACAATAATTCCTCTCTGACTCCATTAGGAATTACAATTAGTTTGTTATCAGGTATATTAGCATTACTAAGTAAATGGTTTCTATCAAAAGGAGAAGTAATAAATACCTTATCAAACTCTTTTAACATTTTAATTTCATATGATAGTGCTCTCTTGTTTTCTATAGGATAAATAAGCCGCCACAATCCTTTTGAATTTTTTTGAGCTTCTTGGTAATTTATAGAAGTTGCATCAATAAAATCTATGACTTTCGGTATACTATTAGCCTTTCTTAAATATTTAGTCACTCTAATATGCACACAAAATATTAAATCATACTCCCTATAATGTTGATCTATCCACTTTTGTACTTTATTGAAATAATGGTAATATATTTGCAGGGAATCTTTAGAAAATAAGCCTTTTAAAGTATTTATCTTAAACCATATCGGATTGAAAGGAAATGGAATAACTTTATTTAAAATTTTTCCCATTTCCTTAATATCCTCATTAGCAATATTACCTTCATTAATGGCTAATAAATCAACCTGATATTTTTCTGCAAGGATTTTCCCAATATTATAAATTCTAATTCGTGAGCCATCTATTAGTGGATATGGAAAACGATAAGAAACCATTAATATTTTTTTTATCATTATTTGTCTCCTAATCTATCTAAATGCATTTAAATTAATATTTCTATCATTTCTTTTAACTGTTTTTTATGTTTACCAAATAAAATTTACCACTTTTTATAATAACTTATTTTTTCTACTCCTCAAAATATTATTTTCATTTATTATTTTTTTAAACTCAGTCTCGATATCTTCTGCTATCTTTTCCCACTGATATTTTTCTTTAACTAATTTCAGTCCTTCTTTCCCTATTCTATCTCTCTCATCTTTATTATTCAGTAAAAAAACAACTTTTTCAGCGAATTCTTCTTTGTTATCTGCAATATAAATATTTTTTCCATCAACAACGTCAATTCCTTCACAGCCAATAGATGTAGAAACAATTGCTTTTCCCATTGCTAAAGCATTTAATATTTTTATACGCATTCCGCTACCAGTTTTTAAAGGAACAATAAAAACTTGTCCTTTTGCTAAATATTTTCTAACATCTTCTACAAATCCAGTTACTATCACATTATTATTAGCAAGACTTTTAATATTATTTGGTGGATTTATTCCGACAATATATAATTTAACTTTCTGAATTTCCTTTTTTATTAAAGGTTGGACCTCCTTACAAAACCATTCTATAGCCTCTACATTAGGTAACCAATTCATGGAAGCAACGGAAACTAAAGAAAATTCTTCTTCTTTAAATTTGAGTGGATAAAAATATGAAATATCAACTCCTGCTGGAACCACATTTGTCTTTACATTAGAATTCATATCTTTTATTGTCTTTTCGTCAATCTTAGTTATCATAAAACAACGATCAAATATTTCACAAATTTTACTTTCGTATTTATAAAGTTTTTTATATTGTAAATAGGCATAAAATTTAATAAAAATATTATTCTGATTTTTATAGAATCTCTTCATAATTATATTTTCTGTATTTTGTTCTCTTAACACAATTGGTAAATTATATTCTTTTTTTATAAAATTTCCATAATAAGCAGTATGTAATTGATTTAGAATAATAATATCGAAATTATCTTTCTTTAATAGTTCTCGTATTTCCTTCTTAACCTTGTTAGAATGATATTTTGAAATAGTATAAGGAGTATCAATAAATATATTAAGAAAATATCCTAAAAAGTGATTTCCCGTATTTTTTTTAATTGTTATTAATTCACAATACTTTTTTAATTCAGACACTTTTTTTCTTTTATTTACGAGAGATATTAAAGTTATATCATGTCCTCTTAAAGCTAAATATTTAATATTATTGTATATTTCAATGCTACCTCCATCGATAGGTGGGTATGGTAGTCTTGATGTAATTTGTAATATTTTCATTCTAGCTAAATAGTGCTCCTTTATTATGAAATATGAACTCCCAAATCGATCATATTTTTTTAACTTTAAACTGAACATTATTGAACATTCATATCTATTTTTCGTTTCAATGAGGTATTCAATCTATCCTGCTTCAATTATTTTTTTATATACCTTTATAGTCTGATATGCCATTTTTTCTGTAGTAAATCGTTGTGCCCAAAGTTTACCTTTTTTCGCAAATTCGATTTTAAGCTCTTCTTTATTTAATACTCTAACTATTACGGAAGCAAACGCATTAACATCCTTTGGATCAATAAGAATTCCTGCATCTCCTACAACTTCAGGGAGTGAAGAGCTATTGGAAGCAATAACGGGAGTCCCGCAAGCCATTGCCTCTAAAGGTGGCAAACCAAATCCTTCATATATTGAAGGATAAACAAAAAGATCTGATCCATGATAAAGACTTGGTAAATCTTCGTCAGGTACGAATCCAGTAAATATTACATCATTTTCCATTCTCAAATTCTTTACTATTTGAAAAATATCATCAAATAACCAACCTTTTCTCCCTACTATTACTAAAGAATGTTTAAGTTTTCCTTTTTGTTTTGCTATATTGAAAGCTTTTAATAATATACTAATATTTTTTCTTGGTTCTAAAGTACCTACAAAGAGAATATATGGTTTATTAATATTATATTTTTGCTTAATTTCATTTAAAAAAAATTCATTCGAAGACATATAATATTGTGAAGAACAACATAAGGGTATAACCGAAACTTTATTTTTTTGAATATTATAATATTTAATTAAATCTTTTTTAGTACTAATAGAATCTGTTATAATTCTTTCAACTCGCTTTACCCCCTGAGTTATAAAAAAATTCCAATAAAAACGATCCCACCATTGCATCGTCTTAGGGTATATTTTAAATGTTAAATCATGGATAGTTAAAACTGTTTTGCATGGTGCTACAATAGGAACTGCAGAAACAGGGCTATGTAAAAGATCAACTTCTTTTAAAAATTGAATAAATGGAAAATATATTTGTTCCCAAATACCAATAAATCTTTTCGGAGTATGAATAAAAATATTCTTAAAGTTAGGTTGATTAATTGTAAATAATTTTTTTGCCCTAGAATTTATTAATAATATATATTCATTTTTTTTATCAACCTTTGCAATACCTTCAACCAATTGTTTAGCATAGGATTGAAGTCCTGCATTTTTCCCCGTTATTGTAATTAGATCTATTGCTATTCTCATCTTTTTGCCTTTATTTCTTTTCTACGGAACTCTTTTGGTGATACAAGTATTTCTGCTGAATAGATAAATAAGCACAGCATAACCAAAATACTGATAAAATACTCCAATCATTAAAACTTAGTGAAACAATAAAATTAATACCTAAGCCAAAGATCGCTGCTGTTATTGCTAAAGAAGTAAACCTATTTTTTTCGCTAATGGCTATATCTTTATATAGTTTCACTCCTTGCTTAGCGAAATAGATAAAGCTCATTAAAAATACTATAAGTGCAAAGATTCCAAGTTCAATTAGTAATTGTAAAATATAACTTTCTGGGTAAATTACTCTTGTTTTATAATAAAAATTTGCTCTATTCATAGTCGTTCCAGGTCCAATACCAAATAAAAAAGAGTTTCCGTTCAATAATTTTAAAGAATTTTCCCATCGTTCTAGCCTTTCTACATTAGATAAATCGTGTTGCCAATCAAATATAGAATTAAATCTTGTAGGTAGTAACTGAAAGCCAAAATCACTAGAAATAAAAAGACTAACTACAACTACAACGGTAAGAATGACAAATCCAGCGACCCAAATATATTTTCGAAACCGCTGTTTCAAAAAAATCATCCATAGTATAAATAAAAAAGATACTATTAACTGAATCCAAGCAGTTCTAGTAAATGTTAAAGCTATATTTATGATAAATACTACTAAAATAACTACTAAAATGATACGCTTGCCCGGACCTTTTACTGCTAGTAATCGAGCAAGCACCAATGGAGTAACAAATGCAATATATGCACCAAAGTCTAAAGATGTTCCAAAAGTAGAAGTCAAACGACTTATATTTATCCCACCAATACTTTGTTTTATGGGTTCATCCAATATACCAAAAACTGTTGGACTAAAAAATGCTTGGACTAATCCAAAAATAGCAACAATACCAGCTGATATAATAACGCAATCGACTAGTCTAAATATATTTTTTGAGTTAAATGAAATAATAATCAAAAAATATAGAATTATATAAGCTGCATATGTACCAAAACCAATTAACCCTATTAAAATATCTTCACTTAATAAAGCTCGTATCCCAATATAAATTATGTATAATACTAATAATATATCAATATTTTTTCTAGAAATAATTATTTTATAATTTCTTTTTTGAACAATAACTAAAGCAAATATAATAGTGATATATATTAAAAGAAATAAAACAGTTTCTTTCCAAAATTTAAGCTCAGGCACTAAATGTAAAATTAATCCTTGCAGAGGCAATCCTATTATTAAAATATAAGTTAATGAATATACTATTTTTAACATTTCATATTGAGTACTTTCTTATATGTTTTTTAACTGTCACTAAATATCGATAAATTTTATCTCCTAAAAGAGAAGCAATAAAATATAACCAATGCTTTATTTTAAAAGGCCAAAGCTGCATGGCCTTAAAAAATTCTTCTTTACCAAATCTTGTACCAAATTTTCCACAGAAATAACGTCCTGCTTGATAATAATGATTAGCAAGAATCCTTCGTTGTTTAATAATTGAAATATTTTTTGTTTGCTTAATTATTTTTAATCTAATTATGTTCTCTCCTTTTTTTCGAGCAATAATATTATTTGAAATAGCGCCTTTATTTGTGTCATAAATTATAACTAAAGGCTCAATAATATAATCAAAAGTATAATGCTTAGAAAGTCTAAGCCACATATCATAATCTTGACGTGCAGGAAGGGATTCGTCAAATAGTCCAACTTTTTTAAAACAAATGTTCTTGACCATAACAGCAGATGTTGGACTAACGTGATCCTCCCAAAGTTGATTATTGTAAATATTTCCACGTTTATCTGGTTTAAAAATACTACTATCTCCTTTATCATTTATTCTGAAATATCCCGTATATGATATAAAAGCATTTAAATAATTATCTTTTAAATGCATAACTTGTTTTTCTAACTTATTAGATAACCATTCATCGTCTGAGTCTAAAAAGGCTATATATTCCCCTATGGCAAGTTTAATTCCTGTATTTCTTGCTGCTGAGCCGCCTTTATTTTTTTCGTGTTTAATATACTTAATTCTTTTATCGTGTTCTTGAAATTTTCTAATTATATCTTCTGTTTTATCGGTAGAGCCATCGTTGACAATAATTAGTTCAAAGTCCTGGTAGGTTTGATTCAATATACTTTGAATAGCCCTACCAATAAGATGGGCACGATTATAAGT